>NZ_JAKRGI010000021.1:0-75701 GCF_022347625.1 Vibrio sp. Of14-4
AGATTGATAGGTTTAGTTTGTTAAAGAGCAGCGTTGTGAGTAAAACTCAAAACGGACGGCTATTCTAGCGAGATAAAGTTGAGTGTCAACCACTTTTTTCAACTTATTGTAAGCATTTCTGCTTGGCTACAACAACCTGCTAAACTAGGTTTATTTTTGCTTAGATATATTTAATCAAGCCTTTCCTTGTCAGCGGAGGGGCATTATAGAGATAACATTCTCGATGACAAGCTTTTTTCGATATTTTTCTGATTTTTTTTCTTTTCGAATAAAAAACAAGCCAAAACGTCTAAAATTGACTCTACTTTCTACAATTCACTAAATTTTTGAGCAAACAAAGATACCTTTTCCCAGTTGGTGTATTCGACTTCTTTACTGGTATCCGTCTCTCCGCCTGTCATACTCATTATTAGCTTAATCATCATTTTATCGAAGAACTTATAGCGTGGATAATAAAGCGCTCCAGCAAAGACACCTATCAAAGTAGGCTTCCAAGGCGACTTAGTTAAGAATTTTCGTATATAGGCACTACCTTCAGGAGTATCCTTGCCCTGACTTTCCTTTCTCGCTGTTAAATTTACACAAAAAAAACCCACCTTAGCTGTATCTAGCTGGTCTTTATGACACTCAATAAACTGATAAAGCTTTTTATTGAGGTGACCATAACGAATCGAAGCACCAATCAAAACTTTGTCATACTTTGAAAAATCAACCCGCTCAACAGTATGCAAATCGGATATTTCGACTTCGAGGTTAGATAAACTATCCTCTATATAAGAGAGGATTTTTTTTGTTTGTCCTTCACGGGATGAATATAGAAATAACGCTTTAGACACACTGGCTCCTTAGCTACGCCAAAAAGTTGGGGTTAGCAGAATCAATAAGGTAAAAATTTCTAATCGTCCAAATAGCATGGAAACAATCAGAACCCATTTAGCTTTCTCGTTCACATCACCAAAGTGAAGCGCAACCTCTCCCAAGCCAGGCCCCAAGTTATTCAATGTTGCCGCAACGGCAGAAAAAGCACTCAGCTCATCCATACCTGTAGCAATTAAACCAAGCATGCACACGACAAAAACTAAAGCGTACGCTGAGAAGAATCCCCAAACCGCATCAACAACTCGCTGAGAGAGTGCGGTACCGCCAACCTTAATCGTATAAACCGCACGAGGATGGACAAGGCGCTTTAACTCCCGAGCTCCTTGTAGTGTCAGCAGTAACACGCGAATAACTTTCATTCCTCCACCTGTTGACCCTGCGCAGCCACCGATAAATGAAGAAAACAGTAACAATACAGGCAAAAACAGAGGCCAATCCGCAAAGCCCGTTGTAGTAAAACCAGCGGTCGTCGAAATAGAAACAGTTTGAAACAACGCTTGATCAAATGCATCGTAAACAGAACTATAAGAGTGGTGATTAAGCAATACGAGAAAACACACCAAAAAGAGCAGAGTTTGAGTAAAAATGAACGCTCGAAACTCAGGATCCTTCCAATAATATTTCGGATGTACTCCACCTGAAGCAAAAGCCGCGAAATGCAGAGAGTAATTACACGCAGATATAAGCAAAAAAACCACGGTAATCATATTAATAGCATAACTATCAAAGTAGCCTATGCTGGTATCATGAGTAGAGAAACCGCCAATAGCTATGGTAGAAAAGCTATGCCCAATCGCATCAAAAGGTGTCATCCCTGCTAACCAAAATGCAAATGCACAAGCAATAGTCAGACTTAAATAGATATACCATAGTGCCTTGGCTGTTTCAGCAATACGTGGGGTCATTTTGCTGTCTTTGACTGGTCCGGGGATTTCAGCACGATAGAGCTGCATCCCTCCAATTCCGAGTACAGGAAGAATAGCGACGGCTAAAACTATGATTCCCATCCCGCCAAACCATTGTAAAAATTGACGGTAAAACAAAATGGCTTTGGGTAGATCATCAAGACCCACTATGACGGTCGCCCCAGTAGTCGTTAAAGCGGAGAAAGATTCAAAAAAGGCATCGGTCACTGACACACTGGGGTTGTCAGCCAGTAAAAAAGGAATCGAACCTGCGCTACCAATAACCGTCCAGAAAAGAACGACTATCAGAAAGCCATCTCGCGCTTTAAGTTCATGTTTATGACGTCGGTTTGGCCACCAGCATATCGCCCCACAAATAAATAGGAAAAAGAAAGTTGTCACAAAGGAAACACCGGCACCATCGCGATAGATCAAAGCGACAAGTGCAGGAGCCAGCATAGACACACTAAAAAGAGCGAGCAAAAGCCCGACAATTCGGATAATTGAACGAAATTGCATGAATTGATGATTACCGAAGCAAAGCTCCCGACTTCCTGATTATCATTGTTTACCATTTATAGGGGTCACCATCACTTTGGCGCCGCTCTTATTGATTACGCTCTGCGTGAAATCACTGACATAACGCATTTCAATGTCCACAACCATTTTTACTTGTTGACTATAGTCAGCCTCGACTTCTTGCGCATCAAATTGAATGAGTAAACCTTGAACAATAGCAACAAAACCATAGTCTAACTCTAGTAGTAGCTTTGTGGTTATTTTTTTCTCAATTGTTTGAAGCAACTTAAGCGCTTGCTGCACTCCGCCACCATAAGCTCGAACCAAGCCTCCGGTTCCAAGCTTTACCCCTCCAGAGTATCGAGTCACCACGGCGGTAATCTCACCAACTCCAGATCCTGAAAGCTGTGCAAGAATAGGCTTTCCTGCTGTGCCAGTGGGCTCTCCATCATCACTAAAACCCCATTTCATTGAATCATCAGGACGACCCGCAACAAAACCCCAGCAATTATGTCTAGCTGCTGGGTGCTGGCTTTTTACTTCTTCGATGAAGGCCTTAGCCTCTGCAACCGATGATGTGTGATGTAACTGAGTAATAAAAACACTTTTCTTTATTTCCTCTCGATAAAGAGTTAACTCTTTAGGGATAAGAAATGGCTTTTGATTCATGGCTCTATTGCTAAAGATATCTGATACTTGAGTCTATCATGTCAACCCACTAAGAGCGCTAAAAAGATCCGTTATAGCGCACAGTGTTAAACACTTGTTTAAAAAATGTATTGAATTTCATTTTCTCTAAGTCCAAACTTAACAAACTGGTCTAACCAGAACAAATGTACGACATTTATCAATGTCGGCTTAAGACCGACATACACGCAATCTCAAGATTGTATGTCATGGAGATAGATAATGATTTACCAAGCCGAAACCCTACAGGTAAAGGAATTACAAGACGGCATCGCTGAGCTAAGTTTTTGCTCTCCAAACTCCGTCAATAAACTAGACCTAGCGACCCTCGAATCACTCGATAAAGCCCTTGATGCACTATACAGCCATAATGGACTAAAAGGCCTATTACTTACCTCAAACAAAGATGCCTTTATAGTCGGTGCCGATATTACTGAATTTATGGGGCTATTTGCCAAACCAGAAGCCGAGCTGGATAAATGGCTTCAATTTGCAAATAGTATCTTTAACAAACTGGAAGATTTGCCAGTGCCAACCCTTTCGGTATTGAAAGGGCACGCTCTTGGTGGCGGCTGTGAGTGTGTACTTGCTACCGACCTTAGAATAGGTGACAAAACAACAAGCATAGGATTACCAGAGACAAAACTCGGCATAATGCCAGGTTTTGGTGGCTGTGTTCGTCTTCCTCGTCTCATCGGTGCAGACAGCGCCATGGAAATCATCACCCAAGGCAAAGCATGTCGAGCCGATGAAGCCCTAAAAATTGGTTTAATAGATGCAGTTGTAGAGAGCGAGTCTCTATTTGAATCTGCTCTAGCAACCTTATCGCAAGCAATTAACGAAAAGGTAGACTGGCAGAAACGTCGCGAGCAAAAAACATCAGCGCTCACGCTTAGCAAACTCGAGTCTATGATGAGCTTTACCATGGCTAAAGGACTTGTTGCTCAAAAAGCAGGCCCACACTATCCCGCCCCAATGAAAGCGGTCGTTGCCATTGAGCAAGCAGCACAAAGCGCTCGAGATGATGCGCTTGATATTGAACGCAAGTACTTCGTTGAACTTGCCAAGTCAGAAGAAGCCAAATCGCTTGTCGGACTGTTTCTTAATGACCAATATATTAAGGGCATTGCCAAGAAAGCAGAAAAGTCAGCAAGTAAAGAGACCAAGCGCGCTGCTGTGTTAGGCGCGGGGATCATGGGGGGTGGCATCGCTTACCAATCTGCTTTAAAAGGTGTACCTGTCTTGATGAAAGATATTGCACAGGCATCGCTTGAGCTTGGTATGACAGAGGCCTCTAAACTGCTCAATAAGCGACTTTCTCGTGGTCGAATTGATGGATTTAAGATGGCGGGTATTCTAGCTTCCATCACGCCTAGCTTACACTATGCAGGTATTGACGAGTCAGATATTATTGTCGAAGCTGTGGTTGAGAATCCCAAAATCAAGGCTAGCGTTCTTAGTGATGTGGAGCAACAAGTCAGCCCAGATACTGTCATCACATCTAATACGTCAACCATACCAATTAATCATCTCGCAAAATCGCTAAAACGCCCAGAGAATTTCTGTGGCATGCATTTCTTTAACCCTGTCCATAGAATGCCATTGGTTGAAATTATTCGCGGTGAACACACCTCAGAAGAAACCATCAATCGCGTTGTGGCCTACGCGGCTAAAATGGGCAAATCCCCAATCGTAGTCAATGATTGCCCAGGGTTCTTCGTTAACCGTGTGCTGTTTCCTTACTTTGGTGGTTTTAGCATGCTACTGCGCGATGGAGCAGATTTCACCCAGATTGACAAAGTGATGGAGCGTAAGTTTGGTTGGCCAATGGGCCCTGCTTATTTGCTTGATGTAGTAGGTATTGACACTGCTCACCACGCACAAGCGGTTATGGCCGAAGGCTTCCCACAACGTATGGGCAAGTCATATCGCGACGCGATAGATGCTTTATTTGAGGCCAACAAGTATGGTCAGAAAAATGGTCATGGATTCTACAGCTATAGCGTTGATAAACGTGGTAAGCCGAAAAAAACCTTTAGCGAGGATATTCTGCCCGTTCTCTCAGATGTGTGCGCGGAGAAAAAAGACTTTAACGATCAAGAAATCATCCAACGCATGATGATTCCAATGATCAATGAAGTTGCCCTATGTCTAGAAGAAAAGATTATCGCCTCTCCTCAAGAAGCAGATATGGCTCTGGTGTACGGATTAGGTTTCCCTCCATTCCGTGGCGGCGTATTCCGCTATCTTGACAGCGTTGGCATTGCCGAGTTTGTAGCGATGGCAAAACAGCACTCAGATTTAGGCGCCATGTACCAAGTACCACAGCTACTAATCGATATGGCAGCTAAAGGTGAAACCTTTTATGGCAATCAGCAACAAGGTTCTATCTAAGGAGATACCCGTATGAATAACCAAACAAAAAGTGTTGTCGTAGTCGATTGCCTACGTACACCCATGGGGCGCTCCAAAGGTGGAGCTTTTCGCCACACCCGTGCTGAAGACCTTTCTGCTCATCTAATGAAAGGAATTCTAGCTCGCAACCCACAAGTTAACCCTAAAGACATAGAAGATATCTACTGGGGCTGTGTGCAGCAGACGCTTGAGCAAGGTTTCAATGTTGCTCGAAATGCAGCTCTGCTAGCTGGGCTACCGATTGAAATTGGTGCAGTCACGGTTAATCGCTTATGTGGATCTTCTATGCAAGCTCTGCATGATGCTACGCGCGCCATTATGACAGGTGATGCTGAGATTTGCTTGATTGGGGGCGTTGAGCACATGGGACACGTTCCTATGACTCACGGCGTTGATTTCCATCCTGGCATGTCAAAAAATGTTGCAAAAGCTGCGGGTATGATGGGACTCACAGCTGAAATGTTGGGAAAAATACACAATATTAGCCGTGAGCAGCAAGACGAGTTTGCAGCCCGCTCTCATGCTCGTGCACACGCAGCTACAGTCGAAGGGCGCTTCAAAAACGAAATATTGCCCACAGAAGGGCACGCTCCTGACGGAACGCTTTTCACTCTTGAGAATGATGAAGTCATACGTCCAGAAACCTCTGTCGAAGGTCTTTCACAACTTCGTCCAGTATTTGATCCAGCCAATGGCACAGTGACCGCTGGCAGCTCATCCGCTCTATCTGATGGTGCATCGGCAATGCTAATCATGAGTGAAGAGAAAGCCACACAACTAGGCCTTAAAATCCGAGCCAAAATTAAGGGCATGGCAGTGGCGGGATGCGATCCATCCATTATGGGTTATGGCCCTGTTCCCGCAACTCAGAAGGCTTTGAAACGTGCTGGCTTATCAATAGAAGATATGGACGTTGTGGAGCTAAATGAAGCCTTTGCTGCGCAATCGCTCCCATGTGCAAAAGACCTAGGCTTACTTGATGTCATGGATGAAAAAGTAAACCTAAACGGTGGCGCGATCGCGCTTGGCCATCCACTCGGTTGCTCAGGTTCTCGTATTTCGACCACACTCATCAATCTTATGGAAGATAAGAATGCAAAATACGGCCTAGCCACTATGTGTATTGGCCTTGGCCAAGGTATTGCGACCGTATTTGAGCGTCCTTAATCAAAACAAAATTAAGGCCAGCATTACGCTGGCCTTACATGCACACCGTTAGTCATCCCCCAGCCAGTCTTTATGAAGGCGCTCACTATCCCCCAGATAGTCGATCATCCATTGAATTAGTTTATGGTTATCGTCCTTACGCCACACCAAGCAACATCGACTCACGGGCTGTTGATCTGGCAAAATTTTCTCTTTCAAAAAACCACTTTTAACCAACGGCATAGCCAGATGACGTGGCATGTAGCCCACGCCCACGCCATTTTTTAAACACTCGATTGCAGTATGCCAATTGGGCAAAAGTAGCCGACGTTGATAAGGATAATGACCAGAGTGGCGTTTGGGTAAGACGGTAGAGGTATCATCTAAACAAATGGCAGGAAATTGACTGACAAATTCTTCGGCTAGCACATTGGCCTTTGCACAAGGGTGTTCAGGGGCTACAACAAACATCCAATCCAAAACACCCATATCTCTTACTTCAAAATCTCCCCCAACAGGAATAGCTGAAGTTGCACCAATCACAATGTCCGCCCTTTCTTGTGATATAGCCTCCCAAGAGCCATTAAATACTTCCATGTTAATCTGCAGTTCAGCATGCGGAAAAGTTTGGTAGAAATCTTCAACTAGGGGCTTTAAGCGATCTAATTTGACTACATTATCAAGCGTTAGCTTGAGCGTTTTTTGCCAGCCATGAGCGGCTCTCTTGGTTTGAGCTTTCACCTCCTCCATTTGCCTTAACATAGCTCTTGCCTGTTCAACAAATACCTCTCCAGCAATGGTGAGCTCCACCCTCCTCGGTAAGCGGCGAAACAAAACTACACCAAGATCTCGCTCAACCTGACGGACGCTATAACTTATTGCAGATGGGACTTTATGCAAAACTTCAGCAGCAGAAGTAAAACTTCCGAGTCTGGCAACCGTCTCTATTAGCTCTAAAGATGCCTGAGAAAAAGCACTCATCACTTCCCTTCAAATTTTTTGATTGATAACCATAAAAAACAACGCTTATAAGCTAGGTTTACCAAAAATATAATCTAAAGACCAATATTAGCGTTGAAAATGGACAATATTTTCAAATGAATTTTTTTGAATGGATATAAAATGAACATCTCAAAGATACAACTTCTCTACCTTGCTTCTCTTTCGATGCTCGGGTTTATTGCGACAGATATGTACCTGCCAGCATTCAAAGCAATGGAAAGTGATTTCGCCACAGGCCCAGAACAAATCGCTTTGTCCCTAACGGTGTTTTTGGTTGGAATGGCGGTTGGCCAGCTATCTTGGGGGCTCGCCTCTGATAAATTTGGCCACAGAAATACCCTAGCTGCGGGATTAGGTTTATTTACACTCGCATCTTTAGGTTTGGCATTTAGCGATCAAGTCTGGCAACTCCTCACTTTGCGTTTTATTCAAGCGATTGGCGTATGCGCTCCAGCGGTGATTTGGCAAGCCATGGTCATTAAACGCCACGCAAGCCAAAGCCAGCAAATATTTGCCACTATAATGCCCTTAGTTGCTCTCTCACCTGCACTGGCGCCTCAGCTAGGCGTTCTACTCTCAGATCTTTGGGGTTGGCAGAGTATTTTTATAACCTTAACCATAGTCGGATTAGTCTTAATCACAGCCACTATGGCGCAAGATAACCCAGAGCAACAAGAGAAAAAATCCACTGTTGGAGCCGATATAAAAGCTCTGCTCACCTCGAAAACCTACATAGGCAATGTCACCATATTCGCGACCGCTTCTGCCGCCTTTTTTGCCTACCTTACTGGCATGCCAGAAATTATGGCTCAGCTAGGCTATGATGCCAGAGATATAGGCTTAAGCTTCATTCCCCAAACAATCGCTTTTATGGCGGGCGGATATATCGGTAAAAAATGCGTGGCCAAATATGGTGATGAACACGTCCTTAGAATACTCATCGGACTGTTTAGCCTAGCCTCAGTCATGATATTTGCTACTTCACAATGGCAGCTGTCTTCAATCTGGCCTATTCTAGCGCCTTTTTGCTTAATCGCTGTCGCCAACGGTGCCCTATATCCCATAGTGGTCAATAGAGCGCTCGCAAGTGCCAAACAAAGCCCAGCGACCGCAGCAGGCCTGCAAAATAGCTTACAAATTTGCATCAGCAGCCTTTCTAGCGCGTTAGTGGCTGCAATGGCAAGCCAAGCACAAACAGTAACAGGAATCGCAATCCTAATCTGTATGGTGGGATTATGGGTTGGCTACTGGCTATCAGCCCGAAGCAAAGATACTGGAATAGAGATGGATAACGCCTCTGCCGTTACAGAAAAATAAACAAAAAACGCCGCTAATTGCGGCGCTCAAGTCTGTTATTTTTTCGTTGGTCTCTGCCAGTTCTGTATCACTCGCTCTTTGACGCGAGTAATCACTAACTCACCTTCTTCGACATCCTTGGTAAGAGTCGTGCCCGCACCAAGTGTCGCTCCATCAGCAACCGAAACTGGTGCCACTAGCTGACTGTCTGAGCCAATGAAGACATCATTACCTATGATGGTCTTAAATTTATTCACTCCATCATAGTTACAGGTAATCGTTCCGGCACCAATATTGGTACGTTTACCAATCTCAGCATCCCCCAGATAGGTGAGATGATTGGCTTTAGAACCTTCTCCAACTAAGGTGTTTTTCACTTCAACAAAGTTACCAACATGAGAGTTATTGCGCATCTCAGCACCAGGCCTCAGACGTGTAAATGGGCCAACAGTACAATCTTCACCAACAGTTGCACCCTCGATAACACTGTACGGGCGAACCAGGGTATTGTCATCAATCTCACAGTCTTTAAGTACACTACCCGTGCCGATGAAAACATTGTCACCTAGAGTAACTTTGCCCTCAATAATCACATTAGTGTCTATTTCGCAGTCCATACCACATTGCAATTCCCCGCGAAGATCAAAGCGAGCAGGATCGCGCAGCATAACGCCCTGCTCAAGTAACTTTTGTGCCTGCGCCTGCTGAAAAGCACGCTCTAGACGAGCAAGCTGCGCTCTATCATTGACGCCCTCAACCTCGATAGCACTTATAGGGTGAACCGCCTCTACCGCTCGCCCTTCACTGTGGGCAGCTGCAATCACATCAGTCAGATAATATTCACCTTGAGCATTATCATTACTTAGCCCAGATAGCCAGCGTTTGAGATCTCTTCCCGTAGCGACCATCACACCAGTGTTTATCTCTTTGATAAGTTTCTGCTCTTCAGTCGCATCCTTTTGCTCGACAATTGCCACTACTGGGCCATTTTTACGCACAATGCGGCCATAGCCCGTAGGGTTATCCAAAACCACAGTAAGCAATGCGATTCCGCCCGTTGGCTGCGCATCAAGCAAGCTTGCTAGAGTCTCTTCAGAGATTAAGGGGACATCACCGTAGAGAATTAACACTTTTTCATCGTCTTCAAACTGAGGCGATGCTTGGTCCACTGCATGCCCTGTACCCAGCTGCTCTGCTTGCAACACCCAATTGACAGACTCTTTCGAGAGTACTGTCTGCATCTGATCGCCACCATGACCATAAACTAAGTGGACATTTTGCGCTCCTATACCTTTACATGTATCAATAACATGCTTAACCATAGGCTTACCCGCTAGAGTATGCAGCACTTTGGGTTTGTTAGAGTACATGCGAGTGCCTTTACCCGCTGCGAGGATCACCGCGCTAAATTTCATTCAAAAGACCTTCAATTGGTGTTGTAAAACTGGGATGTATTGTAGACATTAACGGATAATTAGTTAATCGTTGCAGAAAAAATTTACTCCAAAATAGACAAAAAGGCGGTCAAACGACCGCCTTTATCATTTTTGAAACACCTTAAAACTTTTAGCGGCGTTTCTTTGTCAGCTCGATAACACGTAGCTGAGCAATGGCTTTTGCCAGCTCACTGGCCGCTTGAGCAAAGTCCATATCACCATGCTGATTTTGGATACTCTCCTCAGCACGGCGTTTGGCTTCTTCTGCCTTCGCTGCGTCTAGCTCTTCACCACGGATAGCCGTGTCTGCCAATACAGTCGCTGTACCTGGCTGAACTTCTATCATACCACCGGAAACATAAATAATTTCCTCGTGGCCGTGCTGTTTCACAATACGCACCATACCAGGCTTGATAGCGGTCAGTAACGGAGTGTGGCCATGGAAAATCCCTAGCTCACCTTCGCTACCGGTCACCTGGAACGTTTCAACACGACCCGAAAAGATTTTCTTTTCTGCGCTGACAACATCTAGGTGAAAGGTTATTGGTGCCATATCGCCTCCTAGTTAGCCTTATAGCTTCTTCGCATTCTCGATAGCATCGTCAATTGCACCACAGTACATAAACGCTTGCTCTGGAACGTCATCGTAATCACCAGCTAGTAGACCTTTGAAGCCACGTAGAGTCTCTTTAAGAGGTACGTAGATACCAGGGTCACCAGTGAATACTTCCGCTACGTGGTAAGGCTGAGTTAGGAAACGTTCAATCTTACGTGCACGAGATACTACTTGCTTATCTTCTTCAGACAGCTCGTCCATACCTAGAATCGCAATGATATCTTTCAGCTCTTTATAACGCTGTAGTGTAGACTGAACACCACGAGCGATATCATAGTGTTCTTGACCTACAACGAGAGGGTCAAGCTGACGAGATGTCGAATCTAGTGGGTCGATCGCTGGGTATAGACCCATAGCAGCGATATTACGGTTAAGTACAACCGTTGCATCCAAGTGCGCGAACGTGGTAGCTGGGGACGGGTCAGTCAAGTCATCCGCAGGTACGTATACCGCCTGTACAGACGTGATAGAACCTTGCTTAGTTGACGTGATACGCTCCTGTAGAACACCCATTTCTTCAGCTAGAGTAGGCTGATAACCTACCGCTGAAGGCATACGACCTAGAAGTGCTGATACCTCAGTACCTGCTAGTGTATAACGATAGATGTTATCAACGAACAGTAGAACGTCACGGCCTTCGTCACGGAAACGCTCAGCCATTGTTAGACCAGTCAAAGCAACACGTAGACGGTTACCCGGTGGCTCGTTCATCTGACCGTAAACCATTGCTACTTTAGACTCTTCAGGTTTCTCAACGTTTACAACGCCCGCTTCCTGCATCTCAAAGTAGAAATCATTACCCTCACGAGTACGCTCACCAACACCTGCAAATACTGATAGACCAGAATGCTGAAGTGCGATGTTGTTGATAAGTTCCATCATGTTAACGGTCTTACCAACACCAGCACCACCGAATAGACCAATCTTACCACCCTTAGCGAATGGACAAACTAGGTCGATTACTTTAACGCCAGTCTCTAGTAGAGCTGTTTCATTTGATTGCTCTTCGTAGCTTGGTGCTTCACGGTGAATAGAGTAAGTCTCTTCTGCACCGATTTCACCACGCTCGTCAATTGCGTCACCTAGAACGTTCATGATACGACCTAGGGTCTTAGTACCAACTGGTACTGAAATTGGAGCACCAGTATTTACTACTTCTACTCCACGACGTAAACCATCAGAGCTACCCATCACGATACAACGAACTACGCCACCGCCTAGCTGTTGCTGAACTTCAAGAACTAAACGCTCTTTTGAGTCCGTTACGTTTAGAGCGTCATATACACTAGGTACTTCGCTCTGTGGGAACTCTACGTCGACTACCGCACCGATGATCTGTACGATCTTACCTGTAGCCATCGTTAATCCTCTAAACTATTTCGTTTTACCTATGCTTAAACCGCAGCAGCACCACCAACAATTTCAGACAGTTCTTGAGTAATAGCAGCCTGACGGGCTTTGTTATACACAAGTTCAAGATCTTCAATCAAGTTGGTCGCATTGTCAGTTGCAGCTTTCATCGCAATCATTCGAGCCGCTTGCTCACAAGCAAGGTTCTCTACCACACCTTGGTAGACCTGAGACTCTACGTAACGCACCAATAGTGCATCCAGTAGAGGTTGAGGCTCAGGTTCATAGATGTAGTCCCATGAATGCTCACGCTGCATTTCTTCGCTGTCTGATTTAGGCAAAGGTAGCAATTGATCGATCGTTGGTTGCTGAACCATAGTGTTAACAAACTTATTGAACACTACATACAGACGGTCCAGTTCACCCTCATCGTATTTCTTTAGCATTACGCTTACAGAACCAATTAGGTCTTCTAGGCTCGGGCTATCGCCAAGACCAGAAACCTGCGCGGCGACTTTAGCACCACTATTGTTGAAAAAAGCCGTTGCTTTTGAACCGACAACTGCAAGTTCAACCTCAGCACCTTTTTCTTTCCAAGCTTGCATGTCTGTGATTGCTTTCTTGAACACGTTAATATTCAAACCACCACACAAGCCACGGTCTGTAGAAACGATGATGTAACCAACTCGTTTCGCTTCACGCTCTTCTAAGTACGGATGACGATACTCTAGATTTGCGTTCGCCACGTGACCGATCACTTTACGCATTGTTTCAGCGTATGGACGAGAAGCTTCCATAGCGTCTTGTGAACGACGCATTTTTGAAGCTGCTACCATTTCCATCGCTTTCGTAATTTTCTGAGTGCTTTTAACACTACCGATTTTATTACGTATCTCTTTTGCGCCGGCCATCGTTACTCTCCATTAGTTGGTGGCAATCAATGCCACCGACCTATTACCAAGTTTGGGTTGCTTTGAAATCGTCAACTAGCTTCTTAAGCTGAGCTTCGACATCATTGTTATAAGCACCCGTCTTGTCGATCTCAGACGCCAATTCAGCGTATTGACCGCGAGCATACGATAGTAGAGCTGCTTCGAAATCTAGCAGTTTGTTGAGTTCAACATCTGCTAAATAGCCGCGCTCTGCCGCGAAGATTACCAGTGCTTGGTCAAATACAGACATTGGAGCATATTGCTTTTGCTTCATTAGCTCTGTAACTTTCTGACCATGATCTAACTGCTTCTTCGTTGCTTCATCAAGATCAGACGAGAACTGAGCAAACGCTGCAAGTTCACGGTACTGAGCCAGTGCGGTACGAATACCACCTGAAAGCTTCTTAATGATTTTCGTCTGAGCTGAGCCACCTACACGAGATACTGAGATACCTGGATCAACCGCTGGACGTACACCCGCATTGAATAGCTCAGTTTGTAGGAAGATCTGACCATCGGTAATCGAAATTACGTTAGTCGGTACGAACGCTGAAACGTCACCTGCTTGAGTTTCAATGATAGGTAGAGCGGTCAATGAACCTGTTTTACCTTTCACTTCACCCTTAGTGAATTTTTCTACGTAGTCTGCATTTACTCGAGCAGCACGCTCTAGTAGACGAGAGTGAAGGTAGAATACATCCCCTGGGAATGCTTCACGGCCTGGTGGACGTTTTAGTAGTAGAGAAATCTGACGGTAAGCCACCGCTTGCTTTGATAGATCATCATAAACAATCAATGCGTCTTCACCGCGATCGCGGAAGTATTCACCCATCGCACAACCTGAATAAGGCGCTAGATATTGTAGCGCAGCAGATTCAGAAGCTGATGCCACAACCACGATAGTGTTTGCTAGCGCACCATGCTCTTCCAATTTGCGAACAACGTTAGCAATCGTCGAGGCTTTCTGACCAATTGCTACGTAGATTGAGTAAATACCAGAATCTTTCTGGTTGATGATTGCATCGATCGCTAGAGCAGTTTTACCTGTCTGACGGTCACCGATTACAAGCTCACGCTGACCACGACCGATTGGGATCATTGAGTCAACTGATTTGTAACCCGTTTGAACTGGCTGATCAACCGATTGACGGTCGATTACACCAGGTGCAATCACTTCTACAGGTGAAGATAACTTGGCTTCAATTGGACCTTTACCATCAATAGGCTCACCTAGTGTATTCACTACGCGACCTAAAAGTTCTGGACCAACAGGAACTTCAAGAATACGACCTGTACCTGTAACTTTCATGCCTTCTTTTAAGTCGGCATAAGGACCCATTACAACCGCACCAACCGAGTCACGCTCAAGGTTAAGTGCAAGGGCATAACGGCCACCCGGTAATTCAATCATTTCACCTTGCATCACGTCAGCTAAGCCGTGAATGCGGATGATACCATCGCTTACCGATACGATAGTACCTTCGTTGCGAGCTTCACTAACAACGTCGAAAGATTCGATACGTTGTTTAATTAGATCGCTTATTTCCGTGGAATTAAGTTGCATGCTCCAATCCCCATTAAGACTGCAATGCATCGCTTAGGCGATTCAGACGACCACGCGCTGAATCATCGATGACTAAGTCTCCGGCTCGAATAATCACCCCACCAAGTAGGGCCTCATCTATACTGCAATTCAGCTTAACTTTGCGCTCTAAACGCTGCTCAAGTTTGCTGCTGATGCTTGCGCACTGTTCTTCTGAAAGCTCTGATGCTGAAATAACGTCAACATCAATTTCTTTCTCACGCTCTTTTTTAAGCGCTAAAAACTGCTCACAAACATCAGGAAGGGTCGCTAAACGACCATTCTCTGCCATCACCTTCAAAAGGTTTTGACCATGAACATCAACTTGGTCGCCACAAACAGCCACAAATACCTCAGCCAACTTATCTGCTGACATAGACCCGGTTAAGAGTTCATGTATTTGCTCGTTTTTAGCAACTTCCGCAGCGAAAGATAGCATTTGACCCCATTGGTCTAATGCGTTCTTTTCTACGGCAAAATCAAATGCTGCTTTAGCATAGGGGCGTGCGATAGTAGTCAAATCAGACATAAGCGCCCCCAGACTTAAAGTTTTGCAGTAATGTTGTCGAGAATATCTTTGTGCGCTTCTTTATCGATAGAGCGTTCAATGATTTTCTCAGCACCAGCTACAGCCAGAGTTGCAACTTGTTTGCGCAGCTCATCGCGTGCACGGTTACGTTCAGCTTCAAGTTCAGCTTCTGCTTGCGAAAGAATTTTCTGACGTTCTGTCTGAGCATCTTCACGAGCTTCATCTAAAATTTGAGCTTTACGCTTATTCGCTTGCTCGATGATCTCAGTTGCTGTGCGCTTCGCTTCTTTCAACTGATCAGAAGCGTTTGCTTGTGCTAGGTCTAGATCTTTAGCAGCACGTTCAGCTGCCTGCAGACCGTCAGCGATTTTTTTCTGACGTTCTTCGATCGCTTGCATCAATGGTGGCCATACATACTTCATGCAGAACCAGACAAATAGTGCAAACGAGATTGCTTGACCCAGCAGAGTTGCGTTTATGTTCACAACAGCTACCCCTTCTATTCGGACTTAGTGTTAATCAATAACAAGCTAGGCTTGTCGACTATAAGCTGTGATTAACCTAGCTGACCAACGAACGGGTTAGCGAATGTGAATAGAAGTGCGATAACGATACCGATCATTGGAACCGCATCAAGTAGACCTGCGATGATGAACATCTTAACTTGTAGCATAGGAGCCATTTCTGGTTGACGCGCTGCACCTTCAAGGAATTTACCACCTAGAAGTGCGAAACCAATCGCTGTACCAAGAGAAGCAAGACCGACGATAAGACCTACGGCGATTGCAGAAAAGCTCAGTAAAGTTTCCATTACTATCTCCAATTTATAGTTTTTTGGCTAGTTGCCCAAATAAAAGCTTTTAAAAAAATTAATGATCGCTGTCTTCATGTGCCATTGACAGGTAAACAATTGTCAACATCATAAACACGAAGGCTTGAATCGTAATAACCAACACATGGAAGATTGCCCACGGAAGTGAACCCATCCATTGTAAATACCATGGCAGCATTGCCGCACAAAGAATGAATACAACCTCACCCGCGAACATGTTACCGAAAAGACGCATACCAAGTGAGAGAGGTTTTGCCAGTAGCGAAACCACTTCGATTAGCAGGTTAAACGGAATCATCAAGGGGTGATTAAACGGGTGTAATGCTAATTCTTTAGCGAATCCACCTAGACCTTTCACTTTGATGCTGTAATAAATCATCAGAGCAAAAACGCCTAGAGCCATAGCCATGGTGATATTTACATCAGCTGACGGTACAACCTTAAGATAAGGAATACCAAGCCAATGTTCTGCTGGGTAAGGAAGGAAATCGATAGGCACTAAGTCCATCAAGTTCATTAAAAATACCCAACAAAAGATAGTCAGTGCTAAAGGTGCGATCAGTGGGTTGCGTCCATGGAACGTGTCTTTGACGTTTTCTGCGACAAATTCAACGATCATTTCTACAGCACACTGAAGCTTACCTGGTACACCCGCTGTTGTTCTCTTCGCTACTTTGTAAAAGATTCCAAGGAAAATTAAACCAGTAAACCAAGAAAAAAACAGGCTATCGATATGTACGTTCCAGAAACTTGCCTCCTCCGCTACAAGACCTAACTTATAAGTAGAAAGGTTTGTAAGGTGGTGGGTAATGTATCCGGACGAAGTTAGCGCTTCACCTGGCGCAGCCATAACTCATCCTATTTTTTTGTTGTTAATGAATAGCACTGGCGCACAGATATTAATACCTAGTGCCAGCAAATAGGTTAGCTTAAGGGGAACAAGTTCCACCTGTATATACATGTAAACAATGGAAAAAAGCACAACCGTGATCAGGATTTTCAGTGCTTCACCTGCGTAGAAAGAGTTCGCTATGCGCTTTGCAGCACGAGCTCCTCCATACATAAACACAAATAAAGCAAACACCGCATTAGCCACGACAAAAATGCCGCCGCCAATCAGTGCAGAAAGTCCCCATTTAACATTCACAGCCAGTGCCATTACCACTGCCGTAAGTGTAACCGCGCCAAGCTGGATCATTAACAATCGCTTTGCAAGCTCTCGCCCTGGTCTAGCTAACGCCGCTACCATGTATTCGTACCTCGAGTAAAATCCACAGCCTTACTACCTCATGCTGGGAAATTGGCGAAAATTATACGGTGAGTCTTATTGAATGCAATTAAAACACCGCAAAAAGTTACAATTTTGTTTACAAACCGACAACTTTCGCACAAAAAATCGTTTTTTACATAATTGATTGGGAGCGATTATCTCATCTAGCCTGCTAGCTTGGCAATAAGATGCTCTAATTTGTGAGGTTCATCTAGACTAATTGTTACCTTGGATGTTCCATTTTTGGCTTTTACAATTGCAACCTTAGCATCCAACATTTGACTTAATTTCTGTGACATTTGTTGTGCTTCAGTGTCTTGCGGCTGATTTTTCTCTTCAGATTGTGGCTGAAGGCATTTTTTCACTAGCTGCTCTGTCTGACGAACCGTCATGCGCTTTTTGGCTACAAGCTCTGCCACATCAACTTGCTGTTCACCCTCAAGAGCAAGTAAAGCGCGAGCATGGCCCATTTCGAGCAATCTTTCAGACAAGAGATATTTTACATCCATCTCGAGTTGATTAAGCCTGAGTAAGTTGGTTACCGTTGTTCGAGACTTACCGATGACTTCAGCAACTTGCTGATGAGTTAGAGAAAACTCTTCTTGGAGACGATCTAACGCCACAGCTTCTTCGATCACATTAAGATCTTCTCGCTGGATATTCTCGATCAAAGCCATAGCGATCGCCGCGCGATCATCAACATTTTTGATCACGCACGGTACTTCTTTTAAACCGGCTTTGCGCGCCGCGCGCCAACGCCTTTCACCAGCAATTATCTCATACTTATCATTCTCGACCTGACGAACAACAATAGGCTGTATTATGCCTTGAGATTCTATTGATGCCGCCAACTCTTCAAGCGCTTCTGGTTCCATATCTGTGCGCGGTTGGTACATACCTGGCTTGAGAGAATTAATATTAATCTCAGTGAAATCACCCTCAGAAGACAACTCCTGACTGTGTATTGCACTTTGCTGTTTCTCACGCGCAAGAGAACTTGTTGAAAGCAGAGCATCTAGCCCCTTACCTAAGCCACGTTTAGACATGAAACACAATTCCTTTGGTTGAGTTATGCAGGAACTTCATCACGGCGAAGCATCTCTCCGGCCAGAGCAAGATAAGCTTTAGCACCTGCAGAGTACTTGTCGTAGTACATAGCTGGTTTGCCATGGCTAGGCGCTTCAGCTAGACGAACATTACGCGGAATAACCGTACGATAGACTTTATTACCGAAATGCTTTTTCAACTGATCCGAGACTTCATTGGATAGACGGTTACGAGGGTCATACATGGTACGTAAAAGCCCCTCTATTTTGAGTTTATCATTAACGACAGCGGCAAGCTTACTGATGGTATCCATCAAAGCCGTCAGCCCTTCTAAAGCAAAATACTCACACTGCATAGGTACCAATACAGAATCAGCAGCAGCCATCGCATTAACGGTAAGAAGATTAAGCGAAGGGGGGCAATCAATAAAAATAAAGTCATAATGATCTCGCACGCCAGCAAGCGCGTGCTTTAAACGGACTTCTCGAGCAAAGACTTCCATTAATTTGATCTCTGCAGCAGTCACATCACCATTTGCAGCAATGAGATCATAGTTACCCGATGTCTTACGACAAACGACATCGTCAAAGGCCATTTCTTCGACCAACAATTCGTAAGCGGTCGCATCAACTTGGTATTTATCTACACCACTGGCCATAGTGGCATTGCCTTGGGGATCGAGGTCAATAACCAACACCTTGCGCTTTGTCGCCGCCATAGACGCGGCTAAGTTAATGCAGGTCGTTGTTTTACCAACACCACCTTTCTGGTTTGCAATTGCTACGATTTTTCCCACGACGAACCTCGCTTTTATTCCTTGCGGGATAAGATTACTAGATGACGCTCACCTTCCAATTGAGGAACAGTCAAAGCTTTGATGTCCATCACAGAACACCAACTTGGTAACTGTGTAATCTCATCCTGTGGTAGTTGTCCCTTTAATGCAAAGAAACGTCCAACTCCTTGTTTAGGAAGATGATGGCACCATTCAACCATATCAACCATGGATGCGAATGCTCGGCTCAACACACCATCAAACTTATCGTCAGGCTGGAACTGCTCAACTCGGCTCTGAACTGGAGTGACATTTTCAATCTGTAACTCATGTAAAACTTGTTTAATAAAACGAATACGCTTGCCCAAGCTATCGAGTAAATAAAACTTTTTTGTTGGATGCATGATCGCAAGCGGTATACCTGGCAATCCTGGGCCTGTTCCTACATCAATAAAGCGTTCGCCTTCTAAATACTCACCAACCACTATGCTATCCAAAATATGTTTGACGAGCATATCACTTGGCTCACGAACGGAAGTGAGATTATACGCTTTATTCCACTTGTGTAGCATTTCAACATAACCAACAAGCTGTTGGCGTTGTTTATCAGATACTTCAAGTGTAGTTTGGGCGATCAAAGAATCCAACTGTAGACGTAATTGGCTCATTATGCTTCACCGCCTTTGCGCAGCATGCCTTGTTTTTTTAAATGAACAAGCAAGATTGATATTGCTGCTGGTGTTATTCCAGAGATGCGAGATGCAATACCAATAGATTCTGGTCTCGAATCACTCAATTTTACCACCACTTCGTTGGATAAGCCCTTAATGTTCGAATAATCGAGATCAGCTGGTAGTAAAGTGTTCTCATGACGAAGTGATTTCTCAATCTCATCTTGCTGACGTTTGATATAGCCTTCGTACTTAACTTGTATTTCAACTTGCTCTGCAGCCTGGGTATCATCCATCGCTGGGCTAAAAGCATCAAGTTGAGTCAACTTTTGATACGTCATTTCAGGTCGACGTAACAAATCTTCGCCACTCGCCTCACGGATCATTGGTGTTTTGAGCAAAAGATTGAGATCATCAACACCTGCTGATTTGGGATTCATCCACACATCTTGAAGTCTTTGTCTTTCCTTAGCTATGTTGTCTAATTTCTGATTGAATCGAGCCCAGCGAGTATCGTCTACCAGACCAAGCTCACGCGCTTTTTCTGTCAAACGTAAATCAGCATTATCTTCCCGTAAGAGCAGTCGATATTCGGCGCGAGAGGTAAACATACGATAAGGTTCCTTTGTCCCCATGGTAGAGAGATCATCGATCAAAACGCCCATATAAGCTTGATCTCTTCGTGGGCTCCAACCTTCTTTTTCTTGGCTATATAGGCTGGCATTAAGCCCTGCAACCAATCCTTGTGCCGCGGCTTCTTCATAGCCTGTTGTACCATTGATTTGACCAGCAAAAAATAAACCCTGAATAAATTTAGTTTCATAGGTTTGCTTCAGGTCTCTAGGATCAAAAAAGTCATATTCTATTGCATAACCAGGTCGAACAATATGCGCATTTTCAAACCCTTTCATGGATCTTACAATTTCGACCTGAACATCAAAAGGTAGACTGGTGGAAATACCATTAGGGTATAGCTCATGCGTTGTTAGCCCCTCAGGCTCGATGAAGATCTGGTGGCTATTCTTATCAGCAAAACGCATGACCTTATCTTCAATTGACGGGCAATAACGCGGGCCAATTCCTTCAATAACTCCAGAGTACATTGGACTGCGATCGAGATTGTTTCTAATGATCTCATGAGTTTGATCATTAGTGTGAGTAATGAAGCATGGTATTTGTTTAGGATGCTGGGATCTTTGACCCATGAATGAAAATATAGGGGTTGGATCGTCACCATGCTGAACCTGAAGATCGGAGAAATCTACACTTCTGGCATCAATTCTTGGTGGGGTTCCTGTTTTAAGTCGATCAACTCTAAATGGGAGCTCACGCAACCGATCTGCAAGAGCAATTGAAGGAGGATCGCCTGCACGACCTCCTGATGAACTTTCCATACCAATGTGAAGCTTACCACCAAGAAAAGTTCCAACTGTAAGTACAATCGCTTGAGCTTTAAATTTGAGCCCCATTTGGGTGACAACCCCAACAGCGCGATCTTGCTCAACAATTAAATCATCGACTGATTGTTGAAATAAGGTGAGATTTGGCTCATTTTCTAATGCTTCACGGACATAAGCTTTGTACAAGGCTCTATCGGCCTGAGCGCGTGTTGCCCTTACCGCTGGTCCTTTAGATGCATTGAGAGTTCTAAATTGAATACCTGCATGGTCAATCGCTTTTGCCATCAGACCGCCCATAGCATCTACTTCTTTAACTAAATGTCCTTTACCAATCCCGCCGATTGCAGGATTGCAGGACATTTGACCTAAAGTATCGATGTTATGAGTCAACAATAAGGTTTTTTGTCCTGTACGAGCAGAGGCAAGAGCCGCTTCGGTTCCTGCATGTCCACCACCAACAACGATGACATCAAAACTTTCATGGTACAACATGTACTGACCTCTGGTATTCAAAAGAGATATAGGCAACTAAAAGGAGCATTATTCTACCTGCTTTCGCTGAGATAGAAAATCGCTTTTGATGTTTTTAATCTAAGCCACTGACAAAGCTTAATCTTATATGATCTTATATATGATCTTTTATTGGATCTATTATTAGGATCGCAGTTTTCTGTGGATAAGTGAATTTTGATCAACAAGATCATGGATCTTAGGTGGATCTAATCTTGTGATCTAGCTTTGATCTAACCAAGGATTTCCTGAGATCAAAATGGCTAGTTATGCACAGAGGAATTAGGATCATTAAGTTGTTATTGGGATAACTATAGGTTGATCACCGGATAATTATTATTTTATCCACAACACTTTTTGAGAGTTTGGCGAAAATATTTCATGTAGGAAGTAGTCAGTGCTGCTACTTCCCACCGATTTTATAGTTGATTAATGTACTTTGTTAACCAAGTTTCTGCGGCATCTTCAGGTACATCATGGCTTAGAACATCAATGGTGAGGCACTCTGTAATAGGTGTGCCTCCTATATCCTCAAGTAAAGTATGCGCATGTTTCCCTGCTCCACAAAAGGTGTCATAACTTGAGTCTCCAATCGCGATCACGGCATATTTTACATTAGACATTTTTGGTGGGGTGTCTTGTAACGCTTGAATAAAGG
This sequence comes from Vibrio sp. Of14-4, assembly GCF_022347625.1. NCBI lineage: Bacteria > Pseudomonadati > Pseudomonadota > Gammaproteobacteria > Vibrionales > Vibrionaceae > Vibrio > Vibrio sp. Of14-4. The sequence continues at coordinate 22,458 of NZ_JAKRGI010000021.1, forward strand.
GCTGAATATTATCCGGATAATCTCCAGCACCATGAGTGGAGGTGATGATGAGCCAAGTCCCCTCTGCTGGAATTTCATCGAGTACTGGCTCGTTATGGATACAGGTTTCAAAACCATGCTTTACTAATAGATCGTTTAGGTGATCACCAACATATTCTGCGCCACCCAAAGTACTGCCTGTAATGATTTGGATCATGTTGTTTCCTTTATCTAAAGATTACTTTCTTTATGTGCTGAACAGATGAATTATTTCCCAATACAAAAGGAAGAAAAAATACGTCCAAGAAGATCATCAGAGCTAAATTCGCCTGTGATTTCATTAAGGTGCTGCTGGGCTATTCTGAGCTCTTCTGCCAGAATCTCTCCTGCCATATAGCCTTCGAGTTGTTGCTGACCAATATCAAGGTGCGTTGCTGCTTGTTCAAGTGCTTCCAAGTGACGCCGGCGAGCCATAAAACCGCCTTCGTTACTACCGGCAAAGCCCATACACTCTTTGAGATGGTGACGCAGCTCCTCCACACCTTGCCCTGTTCGAGCAGATAAACGAATCAAGGTCGGATTATTAACATGACAAATTCCGATTTCCTCATTGGTTTGATCGGCTTTGTTGCGGATCACTGTCATACCGATATTATCCGCTAAGCGATCAACAAAGTCTGGCCATATTTCTTTAGGGTCGGTGGCATCGGTTGTTGTCCCATCCACCATGAAAAGTACGCGATCAGCTTGCTCTATCTCTTCCCAAGCTCTTTCAATACCGATCTTTTCCACCTCATCAGAGGCATCGCGTAATCCTGCTGTGTCTATAATATGCAGTGGCATACCATCTATATGTATGTGCTCACGAAGAACATCACGTGTAGTGCCTGCAATGTCTGTGACTATCGCAGACTCTTTACCTGATAGCGCATTGAGAAGGCTGGATTTACCGGCGTTGGGTCTACCTGCAATAACCACTTTCATGCCTTCGCGCATAATAGCCCCTTGATTGGCCTCTTTTCGAACAGAATTAAGGTTATCTATGATTGCCTGTAGATCAGTTGATACTTTGCCATCAGCAAGGAAGTCTATTTCCTCTTCAGGAAAATCAATCGCCGCTTCGACATATATCCTTAGATGGATTAGAGATTCTACTAGTGCATGAATACGCTGTGAGAAAGCACCTTGGAGAGATTTTAACGCAGACTTTGCTGCTTGCTCTGAACTGGCATCAATTAAATCGGCGATCGCTTCGGCTTGAGCAAGATCCAGCTTATCATTTAGAAACGCTCGTTCAGAAAATTCACCAGGACGCGCGGTTCTGATCCCCTCTATTTTTAAGATACGCTTGATGAGCATGTCCATCACGACTGGTCCACCATGTCCTTGAAGTTCAAGAACATCTTCCCCTGTAAAAGAATTTGGATTCGGGAAAAATAGGGCAATACCTTGGTCAAGCTGAATACCATCTTGGTCGATAAATGGCAGGTATTCAGCATATCGAGGCCGTAGTTGCTTACCCGTAACTGCTAACGCGACTTGACTCGCAAGAGGACCGGATACACGAATAATGCCTACGCCCCCACGACCAGGAGCGGTGGCTTGAGCCACTATGGTATCAGTTGTCATAAATGTGCCTGTGTAGTCTTTGCATGCCCTATATGGCAAATATCTGTTAGCTGAATTGTAATCAGCTCAAAACGAAAAGGCGACCCTTTGGTCGCCTTTTGATAGTATTTCTATTAATGGCTTACTTACTATGCAAGCCTTTCTTTTCCAGTGACTTGTATATCAATGTTTGTTGGATAAGTGTCACAACGTTTGATACTAGCCAATACAGCACTAGGCCTGATGGGAAAAATAGGAAGAAGAAAGTAAACATAACCGGCATAAAGGTCATGATCTTCTGCTGCATAGGATCTGTTACTGTGGTTGGGCTCATCTTTTGAATCATGAACATAGAAGCGCCCATCAGCAAGGGTAAGATGTAGTATGGATCTTGTGCAGATAAGTCAGTAATCCAACCAAAGAATGGAGAATGACGAAGTTCTACCGATTCCATCAGTGCCCAATACAGAGCAATAAAGATAGGCATTTGTAAAACTAGAGGTAAACAGCCACCCAATGGGTTCACTTTCTCTTTCTTATACAGTTCCATCATCTCTTGGCTCATACGCTGGCGGTCGTCACCAATACGCTCACGCATAGCTTGAAGTTTAGGCTGAAGCATACGCATTTTAGCCATTGAGGTGTACTGAGCTTTAGTAAGTGGATACATAGCACCACGTACAATGAAGGTTAGACAGATAATTGCCAGACCCCAGTTGCCCACAAAGCCTTGGATGAAAGAAAGCAGAGTATGAAGTGGTTTAGCGATAAACCATAACCAGCCGTAATCCACTACCAAATCTAGATTTGGAGCCACTCCCGCCATTTGTTCTTGAAGCTTAGGACCAATCCAAAGCGTAGCTTTAAACTGAGCAGAATCACCGTTAGCGATAGTTTTGTTTGGCATGCGAACGCCAATATCACCAAGGTTACCAATTACACGAGTGTAGAGGTTGGTACCAGGTTCATTGCGAGGTACCCAAGCAGTAGCAAAATAGTGCTGAATCATAGCAGCCCAACCTTGACCATCTGGCAGGTTGACCGATAGATTGCGGTCTTGCATATCGTCAAAGCTGTACTTTTTATAGCGTGTTTCTTCGCTTGAATAAGCACCGCCACGGTATGTTGGCATAGTTATGCTGCCGCCATCATCCATTAAATTTTGACGCAGATGAGCATACATACCAAAAGTGGCGTTGTTGCCTGAGTTGTTTACTACATCATATTCAACATCAACTGCATAACTGCCGCGTTTTAAAATGAAGGTCTTTGTATACTCAAGTCCATTGGCTTGATAAGTCATTGGAATACGCAACTCATCTTGGCCATCGGATAGGGTGAAACTATCGGCTGCGACTTGATAAGCAGGACGGTTTCCACTGCTCAAATCGATACCTTGAGGTCCGACTAACCCACTTTGGGCAATGAACTGATGGCCCGCCTCATTTTTCAATAGAACGAATGGGTCTGCGGAGTTAAGCTCAGCTGAGTATTGGTTTAGGTCTGCGGTGATTACATCACCACCTACCGTATCAATCGACAGAGTCAAGACGTCAGTTGTCACGGTAATCGTTTTAGCAGACGCTTGCTGCGCGGGAGCGGGATCTAAATCATCCGCAAGAGACGGTGCAGGTGCTGTACTGCTTGATTGTGCCTGTTCAACCGGCTGTGGTGCTGGATTCTTTGCTACTTGCCATTGTTGAAACAACAAGAAAGAAACCAGTGCTAGCGCGATCAACAGGATATTACGTTGAGAATCCATCGTTATTTATCTCTGTCTTGTTTCTGGACTGGGGGTACTGGGTCAAAACCACCCGCATTCAAAGGGTGGCATTTTAATAGACGTTTGCTCGATAACCAACAACCTTTTACAAATCCATAAGATTTAAGTGCTTCAATAGCGTAACTTGAGCAGGTTGGAGTGAAACGACAACGTGGTCCTATCAGTGGACTTATTAGGCCTTGGTAAAGACGGACTAACCCGATAGCTACCCACGCGAAGGGCGAGACAGACGTTGCCATAATTTATCAAACAACTTAAAAATTTCATCATTGCTGAGATCCTGAGCACTTTTTTTAGCAATCACAACAAAATCTTTATGAGGAAGCTGATGTTGTTTATTGCGAAAACTTTCACGAGCTAGGCGCTTAAAGCGATTACGAGCAGGCGCTGTTTTAATTTGCTTTTTCGGAACGGCTAACCCCAATCTTGGGTGAGAAAGAGAGTTATTGCGAGCAATGATAGTGAAATGAGGTGAGCCAGCTCTATGAGCTTGCTGGAAGACATTTTTGTAATGCTCGGGAGTTAACAAACGTAACTCCCGATTGAACGCGTACGTATTCAAAATAAACTAATGATTACTTTGAAAGGCGCGCACGGCCTTTTGCACGACGTGCATTGATTACTTTACGACCGTTCTTAGTTGCCATGCGAGCACGGAAACCGTGAGTACGCTTGCGCTTTAGAACTGAAGGTTGAAAAGTGCGTTTCATGATAATTACCTTTACTGATCAGTAGTTTTAGGTCAATGTTATCCTTGCGTTGGCCATTTTGTCTCTTGCTACGCAAATGAGACAGACCGACACCTCTAAACAAAGAGGCGGAATTGTAATCACAGTCACACAAAGTGTCAATCATTGAGCAACTGCTAAATTCCGGCTGAGCGATTATACGGAGTGTGCACAAAATCTCAAGGATCAAGAGCTGTTCGGTGGCGATCTTTATTTTTCGCCTATTTGTCTAAGGAATTTTTTCAGTCGAGGATCCTGTGGATGATTAAAAATATCCTGTGGAATACCCTGTTCTACAATGTGTCCTTCGGCCATAAAGATCACTCTATCTGCGACTTCTCGGGCAAATTGCATTTCGTGAGTGACTACCATCATGGTCTGATTCTTGTTGGCCAATTCTTTCATTAGCTGTAGTACCTCGCCAACCCACTCAGGATCGAGAGCTGAAGTTGGTTCATCAAACAATAATAGTTCTGGTTGAAGCGCCATGGCTCGACCTATACCTACACGTTGCTGCTGACCGCCAGAAAGAGCCGCTGGATAACTATCTCCTTTATCGCCGAGTCCAATATCATCGAGAATTTTTTGCGCGTGTGTTAGGGCGAGTGCTTTTTTCCAGCCGTGAACCGTAATTAAACCTTCAGCAATGTTTTGCTTTGCCGTCATATGGGAAAACAAGGCATAGTTTTGGAAAACAAATCCTGTTTTTCGACGCAGCTTGAGTATCTCAGATTGTGAGTGTTTTTCTGCATCAACGCTGATATCACCTATGGTTATTTTACCTTTATCGGCTTGTTCTAAAAAATTAACTGTGCGGAGTAAGGTTGATTTTCCTGTCCCGCTGGATCCGATAATGACAATGATTTCACCTTGGTTGATTTCAAGATCAATGCCGTTGAGAACGTTTGAATCACCAAAGCGTTTATGGATATTGGTAAGCTTAATCATCTTATATACGCCTTATTCAGTTTGACCTCTGCCCAGTTTTGTATTCGAGTGAGAATGACAACCACGGCCCAGTAAATTAACGCGACGGCCAAAAAGGCTTCGAAGAAACGGAAACTGGATGAAGCCTCCATTTGTGCTTTAGCCATGATCTCAGCAACGCCCAAAGTGAAGGCTAGCGAAGTTGATTTAATCATATCAATGAAGTAATTCATCAGTGACGGGAGTGCAATTCGCGTTGCTTGAGGAAGGATTATCCGACGCATAGCTTGGAAAGTGGTCATTCCTACAGACATGCTGGCTTCCATCTGACTGCGGTCTACCCCTATGATTGCTGCTCGAATACTTTCCGCCATGTAGGCCGCAAAGTGCAGAGTTAGACCGATCACAGCTGCGCTAAACGCATTGAGCCCCACAAATAGAGGAAAAATTTGTGGTAATCCATAATAAAGAAGAAACAGTTGAACGAGGAGCGGTGTACCACGGAAAAAGCTAATATAGATTTGGCTCAATTGATCCAATACAGGTACGTGAAAGACTCTAATGTTGGCTAATACGACAGCTAATATTAGAGCGAAGACCAAACCTAATGTTGCCATTTCCATGGTTGTACCAAGATACTTAAGAAGTATTGGCATTAGGTTTAGCATGTAGTTGAAATCAAATCCCATAGCGTATCTCGATAAAATTCGTCTTGCCAAAAAGTAACAACCCACTGCCATAACTAGGGACAGTGGGCTGCCTTGTCTTCGTATAAATTATTGGGTGATGTCCGCACCAAACCATTTTTGTGAGATGGTATTTAATGTTCCGTCAGCACGCATGGCTGCTAAAGCTTTATTCACTTCACCTTGAAGTTTGTGACCTTTTTCGTTATCAACAAATGGCCAGGCATTTTCGATGGTTTCGAATGGTTTGCCCGCGAGTTGCAAAGGCAAACCTGTTTTCTTGATAAGTTCAAGTGCAGAAAGTCGGTCCATAACAAAAGCATCGGCTCGACCTAAAGCGACATCATGCTCTATTCCAGTATCGTATGTCTTAATGTTTATTCTACCGTTTTGGTCATGCTTTCTTAGCAGTTGTTCGAAGTTAGATCCCAAGTTAACGGCAACCGTTTTACCTTCTAGATCGTTGATGTTTTTTATACTTGTATTGCCCTTTCTAACCGTGATTTGTGCACCATCAACAACATAAGGGTTGGCAAAAAGGTATTTGTTTTTTCGTGCTTCTGTAATGGTGATTTGGTTTGAAATGGTATCAATACGTCCTGTTTCAAGTAGACCAAACAATCCTGAGAAATTGGCGGTAACGTATTCGATCTGATAGTCATTACGTTTACCAATTTCATCCCAAAGATCGACTTCAAACCCTTGCAGCTTGTCTTGTTCAACAAATGTAAAAGGGTAATAACGGCCCGACATGCCTACTTTGACATTGGTTGCGGCTTGAACAGTTATTGCAGAAAATGCTAATGCGGCTATTGCAGCCTTAATCCAGGTCTTCATAGTAAAACTCCATAGTTTAATGGAGCCGATACTACTGTTAATTTGCTTACTAATGAAAATAACCAAGAGCAATAACCTAGACAGTCGAGGAATAAGCTGTGAGCGAAAGGATAAAAATAGCGCCACCAATCACAACTTAAGAAAACTTGTTCCACAGAGTTATCACCAGAGTTTAGATCTGTGAGAAATTGCTCAAATGTGGATCTTTTTGTGAGTAACAATAGGGCTGCTTGTGTTGATCTTACGAATAATAAAGAAGATATTGTGAATAACTTAGATCTTATTCACTGGAACCGCGATCATTTACTGGCGATCTTGGTTATCAACAGGTAAAATTACAAATCTTTTTCGATCATTTATTTAGGGTGGGCCCAACGTGTCATCTTCGCTTTGGTTGCAATGTATGCAGCAGCTTCAAGAAGAGCTACCAGCTACAGAATTCAGTATGTGGGTACGCCCGTTACAAGCGGAGCTCAATGACAGCACGCTCACTTTATTCGCACCTAACCGTTTTGTAATGGATTGGGTTCGCGATAGATATCTAAATAGTATCAACCGCTTACTGCAGGATTACTGTGGAAACGACATCCCCAGCTTGCGTTTTGAGGTCGGGAGTAAACCTGTCTCAGCACCTAAGCCTGTACCAAAAAGAACCCCGGCTGATGTTGCTGCCGAGTCATCAGCGCCTGCTCAATTGCAAGCGCGTAAGCCAGTGCACAAAACCTGGGATGATGATGAGCAGAGAGTGGCTGAAATAAACCATAGATCTAACGTTAACATTAAGCATAAATTCAATAACTTTGTTGAAGGTAAGTCTAACCAACTTGGTTTGGCTGCCGCTAGGCAGGTCGCTGATAATCCTGGAGCTGCGTATAACCCTCTATTTCTGTACGGTGGGACAGGTCTAGGTAAAACACACTTATTGCATGCTGTTGGCAATGCTATTGTGGATAACAAGCCTAACGCTAAAGTTGTGTACATGCACTCTGAGCGTTTTGTGCAGGATATGGTTAAAGCGCTGCAAAATAATGCGATTGAAGAGTTCAAACGCTACTATCGCAGTGTTGATGCTTTACTTATTGATGACATCCAGTTCTTTGCCAATAAAGAGCGATCTCAAGAAGAGTTTTTCCACACCTTTAATGCTTTGCTAGAAGGCAATCAACAGATCATCCTAACATCCGATCGATACCCTAAAGAGATCAGTGGTGTAGAAGATCGTCTCAAATCTCGTTTCGGTTGGGGACTTACTGTTGCGATCGAACCACCCGAGCTAGAAACTCGCGTCGCTATCTTGATGAAAAAAGCAGAGGATCACCAAATTCATCTCGCTGATGAAGTTGCTTTCTTTATTGCTAAAAGGCTGCGCTCTAACGTTCGAGAGTTGGAAGGTGCGCTTAACCGTGTTATCGCCAATGCCAATTTTACTGGACGCCCAATCACCATTGATTTTGTACGAGAAGCATTGCGTGATCTTCTTGCCTTGCAAGAAAAGCTTGTCACTATAGATAATATTCAGAAGACAGTGGCAGAGTACTATAAAATCAAAGTTGCCGACTTGTTATCAAAGCGTCGTTCGCGCTCTGTTGCTCGTCCTCGTCAATTAGCCATGGCGTTAGCCAAAGAGTTGACTAACCACAGTTTGCCAGAGATAGGTGATGCCTTTGGCGGTCGTGACCACACAACGGTACTGCATGCTTGTCGGAAAATCGAGCAGTTGCGTGAAGAAAGCCACGATATCAAAGAAGATTATTCTAATTTGATTCGTACACTTTCTTCTTAAATCGCATTATTCTAAGCAAGAAATCGATTCATTCTTTATTAAGCTAAACGAATTCTGAAAAGAGCGTACTATGAAATTTTCTATTGAGCGTAGCCATCTACTTAAGCCGCTTCAGCAAGTGTCGGGTGCTTTGGGTGGACGTCCAGCCCTTCCTATTCTTGGTAATTTGTTGCTTAAAGTTGAGGGTAATATGCTTTCGATGACGGCAACGGATTTGGAAGTCGAACTTATTAGCCGTGTGGCTTTAGAAGGAGACTTCGAAGCTGGCAGTGTTACAGTACCTTCTCGTAAATTTCTCGATATCTGCCGGGGACTTGCCGATGACTCGGTTATCACCTTCATTCTTGATGGGGATAAAGCACAAGTGCGCTCGGGTAGAAGCCGCTTTTCTCTATCGACCTTACCAGCCAACGATTTTCCCAATATTGAAGATTGGCAAAGTGATGTGAAACTGTCCCTGACTCAAGGAACACTTCGAGCATTGATTGAGAAAACGCAGTTTTCCATGGCTAACCAAGATGTGCGTTATTATCTAAATGGTATGCTGTTTGAAATCGATGGTACAACATTGCGTAGTGTAGCGACAGATGGGCACCGCATGGCAGTATCACAGGCTCAGCTTGATACTGAGTTTGCCCAGCAGCAAATTATAGTTCCGCGCAAAGGTGTATTAGAGTTGATGAAATTACTAGATGCGCCAGAGCAGGATGTCACCTTGCAGATTGGTAGCTCCAATCTTCGTGCTGAAGTTGACCGTTTTGTGTTTACTTCCAAACTGGTAGATGGCCGCTTTCCTGATTATCGCCGAGTTATGCCTCAATCAACAACTAAGATACTTGAAGCTGATTGTGATGAGTTGCGTCAGGCTTTCTCGCGTGCAGCGATTTTATCCAATGAGAAGTTTCGTGGCGTGCGAGTTAACTTATCTGGTAGTGAGTTGAAGATTACGGCTAATAACCCAGAGCAAGAAGAAGCAGAAGAAACGCTTGATGTCAGCTATGAAGGTGAACCGATTGAGATTGGTTTTAATGTCAGTTATGTCTCAGATGTGTTGAATACCTTGCGCTGTGAAAAGGTGAGAGTATCAATGTCAGGAGCGAACGCCAGTGCAATGATCGAAAATACGCAAGACGACAGCTCTATATACGTGGTCTCGCCAATGCGACTTTAATATGCCACTGTCCCGCCTCGCTATTCAGCAATTTCGTAACATCGAAGCCTGTGATATTGAATTATCAGCAGGCTTTAACTTTCTTATTGGCCCAAATGGTAGTGGTAAAACTAGCGTTCTTGAAGCTATATACATGCTTGGGCATGGCCGCTCATTTAAGAGCAGTCTAACTGGACGAGTGATTCAGAATGATTGCGATCAGTTGTTTGTCCATGGCCGTTTTTTGAACTCGGATCAATTTGAGCTACCTATTGGCATTAATAAGCAGCGTGATGGCTCAACAGAGGTTAAAATAGGGGGTCAATCCGGCCAGAAATTAGCCCAGCTTGCACAGGTTTTACCACTGCAAATGATTCATCCAGAAGGTTTTGATTTATTAACCGATGGACCAAAGCATCGCAGAGCATTTATTGATTGGGGTGTATTTCATGTTGAGCCTGCATTTTTTGATGCATGGGGAAGATTTAAACGTCTCAACAAACAGCGCAATGCTCTTTTGAAAACCGCTTCCTGCTACCGCGAGCTTTCTTACTGGGATCAAGAAATGGCTAGCTTAGCTGAAAGCATAAGCCGCTGGCGAGCAGAATATGTCAGTCAGGTGAGTGAAAAAATAGCGCGAATATGTCAGGTGTTTTTGCCTGAATTTGAAATCCAGCTTAAGTACTATCGAGGGTGGGAAAAGAGTACTCCTTATGTATCAATCTTGGCTGAAAACTTCGAACGAGATCAGCTGTTAGGGTATACTTTTAGCGGCCCAAATAAAGCCGATTTAAAAATTAAAGTGAATGGGACACCTGTTGAGGATGTGCTTTCACGTGGTCAACTTAAGCTTATGGTATGTGCCTTGAGAGTGGCACAAGGACAACACCTGACCGAAGTGACCGGTAAGCAATGCATCTATTTAATTGATGACTTTGCTTCAGAATTAGATAGCCAACGTCGTAAGCGTCTTGCTGACTGCTTGAGAGAGACGCGGGCACAAGTTTTTGTCAGCTCTATTACGCAAAGTCAAATCGACGATATGTTAGACGAAAAGGGCAAGATGTTCCGGCTGGAACATGGCACAATAGAGCAAAATATATAGTGGAAGATAACTCATGTCTGAAAATTACGATTCATCGAGTATTAAAGTACTAAAGGGCCTAGATGCGGTACGTAAGCGTCCGGGAATGTACATAGGCGATACCGACGATGGTACTGGCCTACACCACATGGTGTTTGAGGTGGTGGATAACTCTATTGATGAAGCGTTAGCTGGCCACTGTAAAGACATCATAGTGACGATTCATGAAGATGGATCAGTCTCTGTGCGTGATGATGGACGTGGTATACCAACCGAGATGCACCCTGAAGAGAATGTTTCTGCTGCAGAAGTTATCATGACAGTGCTTCATGCTGGTGGTAAGTTTGATGACAACTCGTATAAGGTATCGGGTGGTTTACACGGTGTTGGTGTTTCAGTGGTTAATGCTCTATCTAAGGAAGTGTCATTAACGATTCACCGTGGTGGACAGATTCATACTCAAACCTATCATCATGGTGAGCCGAAGGCTCCGCTGTCAGTCATTGGTAATACAGATAAAACAGGAACAGAAATTCGTTTTTGGCCGAGTGAAGAGACTTTCTCTAATATAGAATTTCACTATGATATTTTAGCTAAGCGCTTGCGTGAGCTGTCATTTCTTAACTCTGGTGTGTCTATTAAGTTAGTTGATGAGCGTGAAGAAGACAAAAGTGATCACTTCATGTATGAAGGCGGCATTCAGGCCTTCGTTGAACATCTTAACACCAACAAAACCCCCATTATTGAGAAAGTATTTCACTTTAATGCGGAGCGAGAAGATGGCATTGCAGTAGAAGTAGCAATGCAGTGGAATGATGGCTTCCAAGAAAATATCTACTGTTTCACTAACAATATTCCTCAGCGAGATGGCGGTACTCACCTTGCGGGTTTTAGAGCGGCTCTGACTCGTACTCTGAACTCCTTTATGGACAAGGAAGGCTTTTCTAAGAAAGCAAAAACAGCCACATCGGGTGATGATGCTCGGGAAGGTCTGACTGCTGTTATCTCTGTTAAAGTGCCAGATCCAAAATTCTCCAGTCAGACAAAAGACAAGCTTGTTTCTTCTGAAGTGAAATCAGCGGTTGAGTCGGTTATGGGAGAAAAGCTGTCTGAGTTCTTGGTTGAACACCCAACCGAAGCTAAGACGGTTTGTAGTAAAATTATCGATGCGGCTCGAGCCCGTGAAGCTGCTCGAAAAGCTCGTGAAATGACACGTCGCAAAGGCGCTCTTGATTTGGCGGGTTTGCCAGGTAAGCTGGCAGACTGTCAGGAAAAAGACCCCGCACTTTCAGAACTTTATATAGTGGAGGGTGACTCTGCGGGTGGCTCAGCTAAACAAGGCCGTAACCGTAAGAATCAAGCAATTTTGCCATTGAAGGGTAAAATTCTTAACGTAGAAAAAGCGCGTTTTGACAAAATGCTGTCATCGCAAGAAGTCGCTACCTTAATTACGGCGTTGGGCTGTGGTATCGGACGGGATGAGTACAATCCTGACAAGCTACGCTATCACAACATCATTATCATGACAGATGCGGATGTGGATGGTTCTCACATTCGAACATTGCTTTTGACCTTCTTCTATCGCCAAATGCCAGAGCTTATAGAGCGTGGTTATGTGTATATTGCTCAGCCACCGCTTTATAAAGTGAAGAAAGGTAAGCAAGAGCAATACATCAAAGATGAAGATGCGATGAATCAATATGAGGTTGCTCTCGCGCTTGATAATGCGGCCTTGCATGTAAATGCACAAGCGCCAGCTCTTGCTGGAGAAGCGCTTGAAAAATTGGTTCACCAATATAATGCGGCAATTAAGCTAGTGGAACGTATGAGTCGCCGCTATCCGCGCGCTTTGGTTCATGAGTTGATCTACACGCCTCGTATTACGGCAGAAAAATGTCATGATGTGAGCTTTGTTGATGCATGGACCAAGCAGCTGGTGGAGCAGCTTAATGCTAAGGAAGTGGGTGCAAGCCAGTACAGTTATGAAGTTGAGCAGCATGCTGAACTTGGTCTTAACCTGCCGAAGATTTTAGTTCGCACTCATGGTGTGACTCATGAATTTGCGTTAAGCGTCGATCTGATCAATTCAAAGGAATACGCTAAGTTAGCGAGCTTGTCAGAGGCGCTTGATGGCTTGATTGAAGAAGGGGCTTACATTCAACGAGGTGAACGCACTCAGCTAGTGTCTAGTTTTGTTGATGCGCTAAATTGGTTGATTAAAGAGTCTCGCCGAGGCCTTACTCGCCAGCGTTACAAGGGGTTGGGAGAAATGAACCCGGACCAGTTGTGGGAGACGACTATGGATCCTGAAACGCGCCGCATGATGCAAGTAACGATTGAAGATGCGGTTGGTGCGGATCAGTTGTTTACGACCTTGATGGGTGATCAAGTAGAACCGCGTCGAAACTTTATCGAAGAGAATGCACTCAAGGTAGCAAACCTAGACGTTTAGATCGCGATGAACTGATTTCTGTGCTGAGTGTGCTCATTTATGCTTATAAACTCCGCGCCCTCTCCTCGAACTAAGCTTGTCCAGCTTTGATAACAATAATCTAAACATTCTAAAGGGCCGCCAGGAATGGTGGTCTTTTTGTTTTTAAGTGTATGAAAAATAGTGAGTTTTAAAATTATTTGAAAATAATCCCTTGAAACTATTTTGCTTAATCCATATATCTAGTTGTGAAGAGGGAAGCTGTCTTGCTCAAGAGAGAAGAAACAGAACCTCACTAACCGCTAATAAAGTATCGCTCAGGAGAGGATGACTTTAGAGGCACACAATTGAACTTGATTCGACACTAGGTCCCAGAGTTAACAGAACCCGAGGAGTAGTGAATGAATCCCTTAGTCGGCAAGGACCTGTACGAGATAGATCCGCGCAAACTCACGGCTAAGACTATTGCTTACTATGAGGATAGCATTATGAGAACTGTAGATTTCACTCCACTTTACCGCAACGCAATTGGCTTCGATCGTTTATTTAATATGATGGAAGCAACATCCGCAAAAAACACTTCTGGCGGTTACCCTCCTTATAACATCGAACAAAAAGACGAAAACAACTACCGTATTACTATGGCAGTTGCAGGTTTTGCTGAAGAGCAGCTAGAGCTGACTCAGAAAGAGAATACCTTGATTGTTAAAGGTGAACGTAAAGAGGAAGAAAGCAAGAACTATGTGTATCAGGGGATCGCTGAGCGTGATTTTGAACGCAAGTTCCAGTTGGCCGATTATGTAAAAGTGGTTGGTGCCAGTATGGAAAATGGGCTTTTGCACATAGAGCTGGAAAGAGAAATACCAGAAGCTATGCAGCCACGTACTATAGCCATCAATGGTAAAAAGCTTATTGAAGGCTAGAACCACAAAATTGCTGTTAGATAAAGAGTGAAAGAGCGCCATAGGCGCTCTTTTTTGTTGCGATCATCAATCGTTACTTTTGTTGGTAGGCTTTACTTACTTCTTCAGCAATAATTTTGATGCCTTTTTGCATCATGTCGTCGTCTTGCACATAGTTCATGCGCAAACATTGGTGGGCATGTTCCCAATCATCTTCTTGACCAATAAAGAAGTACTCGCCCGGAACAATAAGAACGCCTCGCGCTTTTAACCTTTGATAGAGTTCCATCGTGGTTATAGGCAGCTTATCAAACCAAAGCCAGAGGAAAATTGCGCCTTCGGGTTTGTGGATTCTAAAGCGAGGATCGGTTATTTCCTTTTGTAGTAGCTCTACTGCTCGCTGTGATTTTTGTTGGTAGAAAGGTTTGATAACCTCAGTGCTTAGCTTGAGTAGATCACCATTTTCGATCATATGGTACCCAAGAGCAGGCCCTAAACTACCTGGCGCTAGGCTAATGATGCCATTCATATTGGTGAGAGCTTGAGTGATTTCTTCGCTGGCAATCACAATTCCACAGCGTATTCCGGGCAGCCCAAGTTTCGATAAACTCATACACAAAATGGTATTTTCATTCCAAAATGGTTTTACATCCTCAAAAATAATATTGGGGAAGGGCAGCCCATAGGCGTTGTCTATTAAAAGTGGAATATTGTTGTCACGAGCGATTTGATCTAGCTTCTCTATTTCTTCATCAGTGAGGACATTACCTGTGGGGTTTGTCGGCCGTGATGCGCAAATAGCCGCTACAGACTCATCGACTTTAAGTTCTTCAAAATTCACATGGTATTTGAAAAGGCCATTATCGAGAATTTCAATATCAGGTTGGTATGAAACAAAAATATTCTCATCAACACCTGCGTCGCCATAACCTATGTACTCTGGTGCTAAAGGTAAGAGAATTTTCTTATGTGAGCCGTCAGGCTGTTGGCCTGCAAGTAAGTTAAATAGGTAAAAAAAGCCACTTTGGCTGCCGTTGGTAAGGCTGATGTTTTTAGCGCTAATATCCCAGCCATAGGTTTTTTTGAGTAGGTCTGCTAAAGCGGTAATAAACGTATTTTTCCCTTGAGGGCCGTCATAGTTGGTCAGAGCGGCGACAAGCTCTCCATTTGAGAGCATTTTTTCACTAGCTTGTTGAAAGTAATCGAGCATTGCGGGAATGGCTGCAGGGTTGCCTCCTCCAAGCATCATGGCACCAGGAGTGCGCAGGCCATCGTTTAAGTCATCCATGAGACGAGTTATTCCGGAATATTGGTTAAACTTTTCACCAAACTTAGAGAATTGCATTTGTCGTTATACCTGATGTGTTGTGATTGTTTTTATATTAATTGCTAAAACTTGAGGTCAATAAGGCCTCCTTGCGCAAGACTAATTGACTGTCAAGTTTCAGGCAATCCTTGAACATACCTTAATGTGATCGTGAGGCAAAGGACAAAATTTGGTCGTGTAAAAAAATAAAGCCCAACTTTGATAAGTTGGGCTTTATCACATGTCTATTGTTGCACGTTTTACTTTTGAAGAAGTGAAATATCTGCGATTTGTAGGAACAGGTTTCTCAACTTATTAAGAAGAGTAAGACGGTTCTTTTTCAATGCTTCATCATCTGCCATAACCATGACATTATCAAAGAAAGCATCGACAGGCTCTCGTAAATCCGCGAGTTTGCTCAGTGCATCTTGATAGTTGCCAGTTGCAAAGGCGGGCTCTAGAGCTTCTGCCATGACTTCAACACTCACAGCCAGCGCTTTTTCCGCATCTTCTTGAAGAAGAGTAAGATCAATAGACTCTGAAAGCTCACCATCAAACTTAGCCAGTATGTTGCCTACTCGCTTGTTAGCAGCAGCAAGCGCTTCTGCGGCTTCAAGCTCTCGGAAGTGGGAAACCGCTTTTACGCGCCTGTCGAAGTCTGCTGGTTTGGTAGGGCGGCGTGCTAGAACGGCCTGAATAATGTCTACGCTGAACCCTTCATCTTTATACCAAGCGTTAAAACGACCAAGCATGAACTCGATAACATCATCTTCAACAGTTGCATTGGTTAACTTATCACCAAACAAAGATTTGGATTTTGCAATCAGATCGGTCAGATCTAAATGGTAGCCATTTTCAACGATAATACGCAGCACTCCCAAAGAAGCACGGCGCAAAGCAAATGGATCGCTTCCTTTTGGCGCTTGTCCAATACCAAAAATACCCACTATGGTGTCAAGCTTATCTGCGATCGCAACAGCTGTGGACACGCCGTGTGATGGTAAAGTATCACCAGCGAAGCGCGGCATATATTGTTCATTCAGTGCTACAGCGACTTCTTCCGCTTCTCCATCGTGCCTTGCATAGTGCATGCCCATGACGCCTTGAGTGTCGGTAAATTCAAACACCATAGATGTCATTAGATCGCACTTAGCTAGCAGGCCTGCCCGTTTTGATTTTTCAACGTCCGCACCGATTTGCTCAGCGATATAACCAGCTAATTCGGTAATACGGTCGGTTTTGTCTTTAATCGTACCGAGCTGCTTTTGGAAGATGGCTTGCTCTAGCTCAGGTAAACGGTCGATAAGAGGACGTTTTCTGTCAGTGTTAAAGAAGAATTCTGCGTCTGCTAGACGAGGGCGAACGACCTTTTCGTTACCTTCGATGACGTATTTAGGCTCTTTCGACTCAATGTTTGATACGAAGATGAAGTTGGGTAGAAGCTTCTTGTTTTGATCGTAAACAGGGAAATACTTCTGGTCGCCTTTCATGGTGTAAACCAGAGCTTCAGAAGGTACTTTTAGGAATTCTTGTTCAAATTTGGCCGTTAGTACAACTGGCCATTCAACCAGAGATGTCACCTCTTCGACTAGATCATCTTCGAGATCGGCGATGCCACCAACTACTGATGCCGCTTTTTGTGCCTCGGCAATGATAATCTGTTTACGAGCCTCGTAGTCAGCCATAACTTTACCACGCTCTTGCAATATATCAGGGTATTGCTCGGCAGATTCTATAGTGAACACTTGCTCACCCATAAAGCGATGGCCTCGAATGCTACGCCCAGACGCGACACCAAGTATTTCACCTTCGATTAGCTCGGCGCCCATTAGTATGGTCAAGGTTTTTACTGGACGGATAAACTGGGTGGTTTTGTTGCCCCAACGCATTGGTTTTGCAATCGGGAGGTTGGCGAGCGCTTTTGAAGCAAGACTGACTATTATTTCACTCGTTTGCTTGCCTTTGACCTCTTGCTTGAACAGCAGCCATTCACCTTTGTCTGTCGCCATGCGTTCGGCTTGCTCTACCGCTATTCCACAGCCACGAGCCCAGCCTTGAGCGGCTTTGGTTGGGTTGCCTTCTGCATCAAAAGCCGCTGTTATAGCAGGGCCACGCTTTTCAACAATCTTATCTGCTTGGCTTTCTTCTAGCTCAGTGACTTTAAGAGCAAGGCGTCTAGGTGCAGCAAACCACTTGATACCCTGGTGAGCAAGCTCAGCGCTTTGTAGCTCGGATTCAAAATTTGCAGCGAAGGCTTCAGCAAGTGTACGAAGCTGTGTTGGTGGAAGTTCTTCTGTACCAAGTTCGATTAGAAATTCTTTTGCCATGTTATTCTTATCCCTTACGCCTGTTCTTTCTTACACATTGGGAAGCCAAGCGCTTCACGAGATGCATAGTATGCTTCAGCAACTGACTTGGTCAGGTTGCGAATACGCAAAATATAGCGCTGACGTTCTGTTACTGAAATCGCTTTGCGGGCATCAAGCAAGTTGAATGCATGGCCTGCTTTTAAGATGCGCTCATAGGCAGGAAGTGGTAATGGCTTTTCAAGCTCAAGTAACTCACGGCATTCTTTTTCGCACTGCTCAAAGAAGCTAAATAAGAAATCAACATCAGCATGTTCGAAGTTATAAGTAGATTGTTCGACTTCATTTTGATGAAAAATATCACCATAAGTGACAACGCTGCCATCTGGTGCTTTGTTCCATACTAAATCGTAGACAGAATCGACCTCTTGAATATACATAGCAAGGCGTTCGATGCCGTACGTTATCTCACCAGTAACAGGTTTACACTCAAGCCCACCCACTTGCTGGAAGTAAGTAAACTGAGAGATCTCCATACCATTTAGCCAAACTTCCCAGCCTAGTCCCCAAGCACCTAGTGTTGGATTTTCCCAGTTATCTTCTACGAAGCGAATGTCATGTACTAGCGGGTCGACACCAAGAACTTCTAGAGAGCCTAAGTACAATTCTTGAATATTGTCTGGAGATGGTTTAAGCGCGACTTGAAATTGGTAGTAGTGCTGTAGACGGTTAGGGTTTTCACCATAACGACCATCTGTTGGGCGACGAGAAGGTTGTACGTAAGCTGTTGACATGGGCTCTGGGCCAAGCGCTCGCAAACAGGTCATTGGATGCGATGTGCCAGCGCCAACCTCCATATCAAGTGGTTGAACAATAGTGCAACCATTTTGAGCCCAATAATCCTGCAGCGCGAGGATCATTCCTTGGAAGGTTTTGGTATCGTATTTGTGCATAAGTCAGGTTCGCGCAATTCTGTGATTACTTGTGTTTTCGCCTGCTTCGTTGCCTTTTTAGGCAAAAAGTGCGATTCAAAGTAACTAGGGTTGAAAAAATAACAATCAAGTATACCCATAACTGGGCTGTGGGAGTAGGGGTAATCTTGCTTAATTGGTAATCAAAAGTGCGATTTAATAGAATTTATGGTGCTTATTATGGCTATTTTTTCTAAAACACATGATTTGATGAAAATCTGACTTGTGATTTTTGGCAGTGGTCTTTAGAATTTGGCCATCTTTGGGGAGTAGCTTGCCGACGGAGTTTTAGTTCGGTTCGTTCGTCAACATATTTGGTGCACAATCACCATGGCGTTCGAGATTCATCGCCTGATGAGTTTAGCAAGACCTTAGATAAACATCGTGAACCGGGGCGGGGCACGAGGTTTATCTTAGGTTAAAATTATAATCCCTGCCCCATTGAGCATGTCGTGAGCGTTTTAGCTATATCAATTACCACAGTCGCCCTAGCCGAAATAGGCGACAAAACCCAGTTATTATCTTTGCTGCTTGCCAGCCGATATCAAAAGCCCATTCCTATTATCATTGCTATCTCGTTAGCAACATTGGTCAATCACGCCTTGGCAGCATGGTTAGGCGTGGTTGTCGCTGATCATATACCTGCAAATCTTTTAAAATGGGTTCTCTTTAGTAGCTTTCTTGTGATGGCGTGTTGGATTGTTATTCCAGACAAGCTAGATGAAGACAGTAGCATGAAAAATCGCGGCGCTTTTCTAACCAGCTTTCTGGCCTTTTTTGTTGCTGAAATAGGGGATAAAACTCAAATAGCGACGTCTATTCTTGGAGCCCAATTCGCCCAGTCATTCGTTTTGGTCATTGTCGGTACAACAATAGGCATGTTGCTGGCGAATATACCGGTTGTTTTTATTGGTCGTATGTCAGCGGGCAGGTTACCGCTTGATATGATTCGTAAAGTTACAGCGATATTGTTTGCTGGCTTGGCAGTGAGCAGCTTGGCTCTCTAGCCTATCAGGCTAAATAAATTGCGTATCGCTAGAATAGGGCGTGACACGTGGCATACCAGTCAAACAATACACGTGCTATGTTAGCTATGTGAATAATGTTACTCAGAGTGTTGTGAGATCTTATGAATTTTCACCAGACTGCATGAGAGGTCAATATTATGCTAACACGTTATATGGGGATATCTCCTAAAAGTCAGAGTTACTTGTTTAGCTTTGGCCTAGTACTATGTTTGCTGGCAATGGCGCTGACGGATATGTGGCTGCCAATCGTTGCAGGCTCGTTTATTCTTACGGCCTTGACAGTAGAAGCCTGGATTCGTGTTGCGCACATCCTGCCCTTACAGGAAGAAATTCGCCAAATGAAAGAGCAAGTCGAGCAGTTACACTCCAAGCTAAAGTAACAGGTTAACCATAAAAGAAAGCCGGTAATAAAAGGCTTTTGTATCTATTCAATCCCTTTTCTAATTAGGTATTGATAGGGAAGCTGATCGGTTTGTGAATCGATCAGTTGATGATCCATAAATCGGCAAAAGCTTGGTATGTCTCTGGTGGTGGAAGGATCGTCAGCTGTGACAAGTAATGTCTCACCATCTTTCATTTTTCGTATAGTCTTCCTGACCATCATTACTGGCTCCGGACAGCGCATTCCTTCAGCGTCCAGCACTTTGTCTGCCTGCTCTACATTGAACATTGTGGTCATATCTCAAGTTAACTTTAAGGGACTAGATGATACTGGCGGAGAAAAAATATTCAATAACCTCTTGGCAAACGACATGAATTGATTTAACTTAGTTAACAACTTGATAACATTGTGCGCGGAGATTGCTTATGAATGAACTCGATCGCTTAACAGTATACTCCGTGCTTTGCTTTCTGTGTTTTTGCGCTCTTGTACTGCGACCTTCGCATGAGGCTTCGCTATTACCGGTAGTGGGTATGTTAGCTACTATCTTTGGTATTTGGGTTGAGACCCGTTATTGGCGAGAGTCTTCCAATAACCGCCAAGCTTAAGAGTGTGGTAAAAGCGCCAGTTACATTCCGATACTATCCCCATTTTTTCTTGGGCTTCCCCGCTGAAAGGCGGGATTTTTTTATCTAAATATTCTGACAGCTTATAAGCTGTTTGCTGGTTTAGCTGCTAGCTAGTAAACATCATAGTCGTAGGGCTTAGTGCCAAGCGCAAGCAAACAGAGTGTCTGCTGAGTCAGTCAAACTGTGACTGACTCTCAATTATTTCGCCGTTAGAGTTTAATTACAACTCGCCCGGTAACCTTTCCGTTAGTGATGTCTTCTGCGTAGTTTGGTGCTTGTTCTAGCTTGATTTCTGTACATGCTTGTTCGAAGTAGCTTTGAGGCAATAGTTTTGCCAGCTTATTCCATGCCTGAATGCGTTTTTCTGTTGGGCACATGACTGAATCAATACCTTGTAGACGCACGTTACGAAGAATAAATGGCATAACTGTGGTTGGTAAATCGAAGCCTCCCGCGAGCCCACAGGCTGCCACAGCTCCGTTGTAGTCCATTTGGGATAAAACTTTTGCTAGGACCTTGCTACCAACAGTGTCTATGGCGCCTGCCCAAACTTGTTTTTCTAGTGGGCGTGTGGTTTGTTCAAATTCTGAACGGTCGATTATACGTTTTGCACCAAGCTTCTCCAGCAGAGGACCGTTTTGTTCGATACGACCAGTTACTGCGGAGACTTGGTAGCCAAGCTGAGAGAGCAGGGTTATTGCCACAGAGCCCACACCGCCGCTTGCGCCTGTTACCAGAATGTCCCCAGAGTCTGGTTGAATACCTGCGTCGATGAGAGCTTCAATACATAGCATGGCCGTTAAGCCCGCAGTACCCACCATCATAGCCTGTTTACCGCTAAGGCCTTCGGGTAAAGGGACAAGCCAGTCTGATTTTAGGCGAGCGCGCTGAGCCATCCCCCCCCAGTGGTTTTCACCGACACCCCAACCCGTTAATACGACTTTATCACCTGCTTGGTAGCGCTCATTATCCGAATGAGCAACCGTGCCAGAGAGATCTATGCCAGGCACCATAGGGAAGTTGCGGATGATTTTACCTTTTCCAGTGATGGCTAAGCCGTCTTTATAGTTAAGAGAAGAGTAATCAACGTCGATTAATACATCACCTGGTGGCAATTGGCTTTCATCCGTTTGCTCAATACCAGCGAGAGTTTGGTTTTGTTCTTGTCTTAAAATGAGTGCGCTAAACATAAATGGTCTCCACAACCAAGCAAGAGTTTTGTTGGGCTTTGAGTTTAGATCCAAAAGGTAGATGACTGAAATGAAACTTTCGTATTATGGAGATGTTGTTGAGCTAGATTAAAGTTTGGTCGTCATTTAACCTTTGGGTAGATGCTAGGCATATTTAGTGATGAAACAATAGAAATTAGGGGCAGAACAAGCCTGGCCCCTAGTCTTTGTTAGGATGATAAAAAGAACTTATAAGATGGATTATCGGTTTCGTCTTTACATTGATAGCCAAGCTCTCTCAAATGAGAGGAAAAGCGTGACAGATCGGATTCATCAAGCTCAAAGCCACAAAGTACACGGCCATAGTCTGCGCCATGGTTGCGGTAGTTGAATAAGCTGATGTTCCAGTGGGTCCCAAGGGTGCTGAGGAACTTGAGCAGTGCGCCAGGATACTCAGGGAACTCGAAGCTGTAGAGACGCTCTTTCAGTTGCTTTGATGGCCTGCCTCCAATCATATAGCGAATGTGTAGCTTAGCCATTTCATCCTCTGACAAATCTACCACAGGATACCCACCTTCACGCAGGTCATGGATGATGTGCTCTAACTCTTCTTGACCGCCTTGAAGGCGCACACCGACAAATATATTCGCTAATGCATCGTCGTTATAGCGGTAGTTGAACTCGGTCACCGCGCGCCCACCAATGAGATTACAAAACTCAAAAAAGGCTCCTTGACGTTCAGGAATGGTTACAGCCAGTAAACCTTCACGCTTTTCACCAAGTTCACAACGTTCTGAAACATAGCGCAGACCATGGAAGTTGGTATTGGCACCAGATAGCACTGTGCCAAGGCTACAATTTTCGAGTTGGTTTTGCTCACTGTACTTTTTAAGGCCTGCAAGAGCCAGTGCGCCAGAAGGTTCAGCAATCGCGCGGGTATCCTCGAAGATATCTTTGACTGCGGCGCAAATTTCATCACTTGAGACAGTAACATGCCCATCAAGATATTGCTGACAGAGTCTAAATGTTTCATCACCAATACGTTTTACCGCAACGCCATCAGCAAACATACTGACCTGATCAATAACCACGGGCTCACCTGCATCAAGCGCTGCTTTAAGGCAGGCTGAATCTTCAGGCTCAACTGCTATGACTTTGATTTCTGGCATCAATTGCTTAACAAGCACAGCCACACCGGCAGCCAAGCCACCGCCGCCAACAGGTACAAAGATATGATCTAGGTGGCCGTTTTGCTGCAGCATCTCCATACCAATTGTCCCCTGACCTGCAATCACTAGTGGGTGATCGAAGGGGGGAACAAAGGTATAACCATGTTGCTTGGCTAACCGTTCCGCTTCTGCTTTCGCTTCATCGAAATTATTGCCGTGTAAGACAACCTGTCCACCAAAACTGCGCACAGCGTCGACTTTGATGTCTGGGGTTGTTTTTGGCATGACAATGGTGGTTTTGATGCCAAGCTTAGTGCCAGATAGTGCCATGCCTTGCGCGTGATTACCGGCTGAGGCGGCAATCACCCCGGCAGTTTTCTGCTCTTCTGATAAGCTGGCAACCATGTTGTAGGCACCGCGCAACTTAAAAGAGTGAACAGGCTGGCGGTCTTCTCGTTTGATCTGCACATTATTACCAATACGCTCACTCAAGCGCGGCATGGCTTGTAATGGCGTGACGGTTGCAGCTTCATAGACTGGCGCTCTTAGGATCTGGCGCAAGTAATCTGCGCCAGTCTGGTTCTCTTTCCCTGAAAATTCACACGCTGCCATAAGCTAGTCCTCGAGCTTAGACTTGTCTCGCACAGCACCTTTGTCAGCGCTGGTTGCCATACTCGCATATGCTTTTAGGGCGAAAGAAACTTCACGCTGACGATCTACGGGTTTCCAACCTAGCTCGTCTTGCTTAGCTCTACGCTCGGCAAGCTCTTGCTCTGAGACCTCTAATGAGATTGAGCGATTGGGAATATCAATCGCAATCATGTCGCCTTGCTTAACTAGGCCAATGGCACCGCCGTTAGCCGCTTCAGGTGATGCGTGTCCAATGGATAACCCTGATGTGCCTCCAGAGAAGCGCCCATCAGTCAGTAGTGCGCATTCTTTGCCAAGCCCCATAGACTTTAGATAAGTGGTTGGGTAAAGCATCTCTTGCATACCTGGGCCACCTTTAGGGCCTTCGTAGCGAATAACGACCACATCCCCCGCTTTTACCTTGCCACCAAGAATGCCTTCAACCGCATCTTCTTGACTCTCAAAAACGACCGCAGGTCCTGTAAACTTGAGAATGCTTTCATCGACGCCCGCGGTTTTGACAATGCAGCCATCAAGGGCAATGTTACCGGATAAAACGGCAAGCCCACCTTCTTGGCTAAAGGCATTGTCTTTGGTGCGAATACAGCCATCGACTCGATCATCGTCGAGGCGATCCCAGCGACAGTCTTGAGAAAAGGCTTTGGTCGTGCGAATGCCTGCTGGTCCAGCTCGGTAAAACTTAAGTACATCAGCATCTTCAGTTTGCATGATGTCGTATTTAGCAAGCTGCTCTTTCATCGAGCACCCAAGCACAGTTCGTGCATCATTGTGTAATAGACCAGCTCGGTCTAATTCACCTAGGATCGCCATTACGCCGCCTGCGCGGTGCACATCTTCCATATGATACTTGGGTGTTGATGGAGCGACTTTACACAGATGTGGAACTTGACGAGATAGACGGTCAATATCGTCCATATCGAAGTCAACCTCACCTTCTTGCGCCGCAGCAAGAAGGTGAAGAATAGTATTGGTTGAGCCACCCATTGCAATATCCAATGCCATAGCATTTTCAAAGGCGTCAAAGGTAGCGATGTTGCGTGGTAATGCAGACTCATCATCTTGTTCGTAGTAGCGACGAGTTAGCTCGACAATGCGCTTACCTGCATTGATAAACAAAGCTTCACGATCGGCGTGAGTTGCAAGCATTGACCCGTTACCTGGCTGAGATAAACCCAGTGCTTCGGTTAAACAGTTCATAGAGTTTGCGGTGAACATGCCAGAACACGAACCACAGGTAGGACACGCTGAACGTTCGACTTGCTCGCTTTGTTCGTCAGACACCTTAGGGTCTGCACCTTGAATCATAGCATCAACTAAGTCGAGCTTGATCAATTGGTCTGAAAGCTTGGTTTTTCCCGCTTCCATTGGACCACCTGAAACAAAAATAACGGGAATGTTGAGGCGCATCGAAGCCATCAGCATTCCCGGTGTGATTTTGTCACAGTTTGAGATACAGACCATGGCATCAGCACAGTGCGCGTTTACCATATATTCTACTGAATCAGCAATAAGCTCACGAGATGGCAGTGAGTACAACATGCCGCCGTGGCCCATGGCAATACCATCGTCAACGGCTATTGTGTTGAACTCTTTCGCGATACCACCTGCTTTTTCTATTTCACCCGCGACCAATTGGCCCATGTCTTTGAGGTGCACATGACCGGGAACAAATTGAGTGAAAGAGTTCACTACAGCGATAATGGGCTTACCAAAATCTTCATCTTTTACGCCGGTTGCACGCCATAGAGCACGGGCGCCCGCCATGTTACGACCATGGGTGGTGGTTGCTGATCTGTATTTAGGCATTCTACTACTTCCTTAATTTGCCGTGTCTTATGGGTGGACGTAATCCAACCAGCCCCACTTATCTTCTGTGGTGCCGTTGAAAAGTCCAAAGTAAGCTTCTTGGAGCTCTTTTGTTATTGGTCCGCGTTTTCCGCTGCCGACTTCAATCTTATCGATAGTTGCAACAGGAACGACCTCTGCTGCAGTACCTGTCATAAACACTTCGTCGGCGAGATAAAGCGCTTCACGAGCAATGTTAGCTTCTTGTACTTGATAGCCTCTATCGCGAGCGAGTGTCATGATTGAATCACGCGTGATTCCTGGGAGAATTGCGCTAGTTGCTGGAGGAGTAGTGAGAACACCATCTTTAATTACAAAAATGTTTTCACCAGCACCTTCCGATAAATAACCATCGACGCTTAATGCGATACCTTCATCATAACCGTGGCGACGAGCTTCACCACCAACGAGTAGGGATGATAGATAGTTACCACCCGCTTTTGCTGCTGTAGGTATAGTGTTAGGTGCCGCTCGGTTCCAGCTGGAAATCATGGCGTCAACGCCTTTTTCTAATGCTTCTTCACCTAGGTAAGATCCCCACGGGAAAGCGGCAATGATTAATTCCATTTCTGTATTTGCAGGTGGGCAAACACCCAGCCCCACATTGCCGACAAAGCCAAGCGGCCTGATGTAAGCGCTGTCTAATTTATTTGCACGTACGGTTTCTCGCGTTGCTTCCATTATTTCGTCGACTGAATAGGGAATTGGGAAGCGGTAAATCTTGGCGGAATCTTTAAGTCTTTTTGCATGCTCACGATGGCGGAATATAATTGGACCTTTAGGGGTATTGTAACAACGCACGCCTTCGAACACAGAAGTGCCGTAGTGCATTGCATGAGTGAGAACATGAACGTTCGCTTTGTCCCAAGGAACCAGTTCACCGTTAAACCAAATAAATTCCGCTGTTTTTGTAGCCATTGTTGCCTTCCTTTATGCGCAAACTTTTTGCTGAAGATTGTTGTTAGGGAGTTGATCACTCGCAATTTGAGTCACCTCAACAGTACGCACATCCCAGAGTTTTTCAATCTGATTGGTCAGAAAAGAGATAGGTCTATCGCTATCGACAATGATTTCAACACTGGCAATCTTGCTTTCATGGTTTTGTGTCCCCGCAACCTGCCTAACAATGAAACCGCGATGGCGAACAACTCTGAGTACGCGCTCAAGTAAAACGGGTTTATCGTCTGCTTTTATGTCGATTAAATATCTTTCCATTTTACGTGTTCTCCAGCATATCATTGTTTGACGCACCTGGTGGTACGAGTGGCCATACATTTTCTTCTTCATCAATCATGACGTGAAGTAAATACGATGTTTCACTAGCCAACATCTCTTTGAGTGCAGGTTCTACCTCTTGTTTGGTGGTGATGGTTTTTCCTGGAATATCGAATGCTTTTGCTAGGGTTATAAAATCTGGGTTGTCATCCAGTATCGTTTCGCTGTGGCGACCATCAAAGAAGAGCGATTGCCACTGACGTACCATCCCAAGGCGTTGATTGTTCAATAGAACAATTTTTACCGGGATCTGGCGTCGCTTTAATGTGCCCAGCTCTTGGATGTTCATCATGAAAGAGCCATCACCTGTAATAAGGATAGATTGATCATTAGGTCTGGCGACAGCGGCCCCCATTGCTGCTGGAAGTCCAAATCCCATAGTGCCAAGCCCAGCAGAAGTGATAAAATTTTGTGGGTCGCGAGGCTGAATGTGTTGAGCTGCCCACATTTGATGTTGGCCTACATCTGTCGATACCATTGAGCTATCTGGCATCATATCGGACAGCTGTTTTAATAGCCCAGGAGCAAAAATTAGGTCCCCAGGGTGGTCATAGCGCCATTTAAAGCCGCTACGAAGACTTTCACTATGCTTAACCCAAGGCGTAATATCTTGAGCTAGCTCCAATTTAGGCAGTATGGTATCGATGGTACCGCGCAAAGGTGCATGTGCATGGCGCAGTTTGTTGATCTCTGCAGCGTCAATATCAATATGGATAACACGTGCGTGAGGAGCAAAGGTTTCAAGTTTTCCAGTCACTCGGTCATCAAAGCGAGCGCCGACAGCAATTAATAAGTCACATTCTTGAACGACTAAGTTCGCTGCTTTAGTGCCGTGCATCCCTAGCATACCTAAGTAATGAGGATCATGGCGCTCTATGGTACCTAGGCCTTTTAAGGTGCTTACCGAAGGCATAGGATTTAAGCGTAAGAATTCGCGTACCGTCTCGGTTGCTTGTCCAAGTTGCACGCCACCACCGACATAAAAAACAGGGCGAGTACATTGTGACAGCAGGTTTTGTGCTGCAACCAGCGCTTGCTCACCGGGGTGTGGGGAGGAGGGAGGCGTGAAAGATGGTAAACTATCAACAGGTGCTTGAGCCAGTTGGACATCTTTAGCAATATCAACGATGACAGGCCCTGGTCTACCCGCTTTGGCAACTTCAAATGCTTCGGCAAGGGTTGGCGCTAATTCATCAATATCCGTTACTAGATAGCTATGTTTGGTGCAAGAAAGCGACATACCTATCACATCCATTTCTTGAAATGCATCTGTACCTATATGCGAGCTTGCGACTTGACCTGTTATTGCCACCATAGGGATGGAGTCCATGAAGGCGTCTGCAAGACCAGTCACTAGGTTAGTGGCGCCGGGCCCTGAAGTGGCCATACATACGGCAACATCTTGCGTGGCTCTAGCCATGCCAATGGCTGCCATTGCGGCTCCTTGTTCATGACGACAGAGTATATGTTCAACACCACCATCATAGAGCGCATCATAAATTGGCATTATGGCCCCACCTGGGTAGCCAAATACCGTTTTAATGCCTTGTTGCTTGAGGGCTGCAACGACTAATTCCGCACCTGTCATTGAACGCTCCCCATCTTGCTTGGTATTCTTTTTGTTGTGTTGCACTTCATGTGCGCTCCCCATTCTTCCTGCCCGTTATTGGCCGAGCTAAGTTTTCCGACTCATTTAAATTTGTGATTATTATTTTGCTGATAGCAGCTTTTAAGTTGAAAAAAACCCCCGAACTTCTCAGTGCGGGGGTTTTTTCAAATTTGGTGTTTATTTTTCGCCCACCAGCCCCCGCGCGGAATCGATAATGACCACGATAATCAGGTTAATCAGCAGTTTAATGTGAGCGTTTTTATTCATATCTTTTTGTGATGTTTTATTTATGTAATTTGATACTAAATGTTTGCGTCCTTAGTGGTAACACAGAATTCTGTTACATGACAAGCAAAATCTCATTCTTTTTTCACATTCTTTCATTATCTCTGCAGGCTATATAACAAGCATACCGCTAAAAGAAACGAATTATCAGAGGGATAAACTGATAGTGTGGGAGTAAAGTTGAGTATGGGACTTGCGATTATTTATAGCCGAGCGTCGGTCGGCGTCGAAGCCCCTCAGGTAGCAGTTGAGGTGCACATCAGCAACGGTATGCCAGGTTTTACTTTGGTCGGGTTGCCAGAAACAACAGTAAAAGAATCACGAGATAGGGTAAGAAGTGCGATTATCAACTCACGATTTGAGTTTCCAGCGAAGCGAATCACAGTGAACTTAGCTCCAGCAGATTTACCCAAAGAGGGTGGAAGATTCGACTTACCTATTGCCCTTGGTATTCTCGCTGCCTCTGAACAAATCCCTGTGGAGGGTTTATCCAGCCGCGAGTTTGTTGGTGAGTTAGCACTGTCAGGTAAGCTGCGCCGAGTAAAAGGGGTTTTGCCTGCAGCGTTAGCTGCCCAAAAGGTGAAAAGGCGCTTGGTTGTCCCCCATTTCAACGGCGATCAAGCTGCATTAGTGGGACATGATATACATCAATCAGCGGCTAGTTTGCTTGAAGTTTGCGCTGATATCTGTGGTCAAAAAGCACTAGATTTGCATCAAAACATGATTCAAAACCAAGTAGTTGAACAAAAACGCGATCTGCAAGATATCATAGGCCAGCAGCAAGGAAAGCGAGCTCTAGAGATTGCGGCAGCGGGCAACCATAACGTACTTTTTCTTGGTCCGCCAGGAACTGGTAAAACCATGTTGGCGTCGCGCTTGTGTGATTTATTGCCAGAGATGACGGAAGAAGAAGCAATGGAGACAGCTTCGGTGGCTTCTTTAACGCAGCAAGATATCAATGCGCTTAACTGGAAAAAACGGCCTTTTCGTGCCCCGCACCATTCAAGTTCTATGGCTGCTTTGGTTGGCGGTGGAACTATTCCAAGGCCCGGAGAGATTTCGTTAGCGCACAATGGTTTATTGTTTCTAGATGAAATGCCTGAATTTGAGAGGAAAGTGCTGGACTCTTTGCGAGAGCCTCTGGAATCTGGAGAAATTATTATTTCAAGAGCGCAGGGAAAAACCCGCTTTCCAGCGCGTTTTCAGTTGGTTGGCGCCTTAAACCCGAGCCCGACTGGTTACTATGACGATCATCATTCAAGAGCGAATCCACAAATGGTTTTGC
The DNA here is from genome assembly GCF_022347625.1 of Vibrio sp. Of14-4. Classification (NCBI taxonomy): domain Bacteria; kingdom Pseudomonadati; phylum Pseudomonadota; class Gammaproteobacteria; order Vibrionales; family Vibrionaceae; genus Vibrio; species Vibrio sp. Of14-4. The sequence continues at coordinate 52,266 of NZ_JAKRGI010000021.1, forward strand.
GTTATCTGAGTCGCCTTTCTGGTCCTTTGCTAGATCGCTTTGACATGTCTATCGAAATACCGGCGCTGCCCAAAGGCACCTTGTCTGAGGGAGGAGAACGAGGGGAGAAAACTGAAATTGTAAAAGCTAGAGTTGAACAGGCAAGGTATTACATGATAGAGAGAGCGGGTAAGGTTAATGCTTTGCTTGGCAGTCGAGAAATGGAGCAGTACTGCCCGCTTGCAAAACCAGACGCTCAATTTTTAGAAGCGGCTTTGCATCAGCTTGGTTTGTCGATACGCGCGTATCACAGGATTATCAAAGTCGCTCGAACCATTGCAGACCTTGATGGTCAAGAACGCATAGCGCGTCATCACATAGCCGAAGCTTTGGGTTATAGAGCCATGGATCGTTTACTTAAACAGTTAACCAATCAAGCAGTATAATGGCCCACTAGCTGTGGGCCGATTGATTTAGAACTTGTAGTTCATACCCACGGTAAATAGGTACTGCTTTGTATCGTAGAAATCAATATTTGAGTCAGATTCTGTGTAACCCGAAAGCGAGATTAGAGACCAGTTTTGCCAGCCCATAAAGTTTTTGTATTCGTATGCAGCGAATAAGCTCCACTCATCCTCATCGCGAACTTTATTATAGATTGGGTTAGTACCATCAAACGAACGGCTGGTGTAGCCGGCAGTCAGCGCGAGTTGATGTCTATCGAATATTCTAAGATAGGTAAGTTCACCACCAACAGAGCTAAGAGAGTTAGCATCGCCATCTGCATCTGTGTTGATGTACGTAATAGAAGGTTGTAAGAAAGAGGTTCTACTGATTGGTTGTCGGAAGTCGCCTTTAATATAGAAAGTTTTTGCGTCGCGTTGTAGAGCGTTTCTTTCCTCACTCGTTAGACTTGTTAGACTCGATCCTGATAATTCATTATCAATATCTCGACTGCCGTAAACCGTATCTAAGCTAAATCTAGATCCCATTATGTTATTGAACTTAAGACGAAATGCGTTGCCTTTTTCATCCGTGGTTTGACGTTCTTGATTGGTGAGAAAGGGATCCGCCCATGTTTCACCTGACATAACCGTGGGGAGAAATGAGGCGTCAACTATAGTCCCAGACGATAGTTCTTGTTTGTAGCCGACTTCTAGAACTAGAGTACCGACCGCGATATCCTCACGAGAGGTACCAGCATAGACTTGTTTATCTTTGTCAGCGCCAAACGTATAAGCTAGGACGCCAAGTGGAAGTAATAAGCCGCCGCTATCTTCAGCAGCACCTTGGTTGACATCAGTAATGACTTTATCACCATTAGTATTGAGGTTAGACGTTGTGGAGGCAAAGCCCGCACTGAGCGCTAACTCTCCACTAAATCCTGAGTGATCTGCTAGCTGTGCTTGTGCACAAGACGCTATAAGCGAAAAGGCTAACAACGAGAGTCTTGTTTTCATTAGGTGATTTCCTTGTCATTTGTTTATCGGAGTTAATTCAAAATTGGGGGTATTCTCGCAGAACTTGTCTGACCTGAGTCAGAGAGAGTACAAAACTCTGTCATATCGATTTCAATATGACCGTGGGCTTGTATAATTACACGCTGTTTTCATCTTCAACAGGTGAAGCCTTTTAAATTCTACTCGAGATCTCATTATTATTTAGTCTTATGTTTGCATATCCAATTCTTGTATTGAATACCACCCTAGTCATACTGAATTCTGCATTCTGTTCAGTGCTAATATGTCTGATTGCTATGATAAAAATGGCCTTGCCAACCGATGAGTTGAAAGCAAAAGCGACAGCAATGGCTAATCGTGTTATGTGGCTTTGGGCAACGATCAATTCGGGTATTCTATCTGTTACAAATTCGATTGAGTGGGATATAGAGGTTGATGGTAACTTACGCAAAGACGGTTGGTATTTGCTTATCAGTAATCACTTAAGTTGGACAGATATTGTGGTGCTGTGCTGCGTATTTAAAGACCGCATTCCTATGCCGAAGTTTTTTCTTAAACAGCAGTTACTCTATGTGCCATTTATCGGTATGGCTTGCTGGGCTTTAGATATGCCCTTTATGCGTCGCTATTCAAGGGAGTATCTGCTGCGTCATCCAGAAAAGCGTGGTCAAGATCTCGCAACGACGCGGCGTTCTTGCGCCAAGTTTAAACACACCCCAACCACAGTGGTTAATTATGTTGAAGGAACGCGTTTTACCACACAAAAACAGCGAAAAAGCTCGGCTGGGTATCAATACCTGCTGCAACCCAAAAGCGGTGGCATAGCCTACACTCTGGCCGCTATGGGAGATCAGTTTGATAATGTAATTGATGTGACCTTAGCTTACCCCAGTAACAATCAAAGTCCATTTCGAGATTTATTAACTGGACGTATGAAAAAAGTTGTGGTGCGTAGCCAAATACTACCAGTAGATGAAACTCTAAAAGGTGATTATTTTAACGACAAACCTTATAAGCGTCAGTTCCAACAATGGCTTGGGGATGTGTGGCAGGAAAAAGATCAGCAGCTACAAGACATTCATCAGAGTGAAAAAATCAGGTATTGAGAGTAGCAAAAGAAGAAGGTTTTCTTTTGCTACTTTGGGTAAGCGACTACTTTTTGCTAACTAGGAAATTAATTAGTTCGAAATACTCATCTATGGTCTTGAGGCCTTGAGCTTCAACAAGATATTTATTGTTGACTATTACAGCGGGTACCCCTTTAAGTCCACTTTGTTCAAATTGCTTGTCAAAGCGGCGCGCCATGGAATCTACCGCAAAACCTTTGAATGCTGCATCAAACTTCTTGGCATCAATACCTTGGTCAAGAAAAATTTGGCGCAGCTCTTGCTCATTTTGAGGTGGCTTGCGCATATTGTGGATACGATTAAACATCACGGGGATCATTTTGTCTTCAGCTTTTAGCACCACCATGGTTGCATAGGCTCTGCTCATCGGCGCCCCCATACTGCCTCCCATAAAAGACACATGGACTTTTTGAAACTTGGTGTCTTTAGGAAGCTGAGCTTTGAGCTGCTGAATGATGGGTTCAAAAGTGTTGCAATGGGGGCAGAAAAAGGAGAAGTACTCGGTGACCGTTGGCTTTTTGGATGCTTCCAAGTCGAGAACTTTGTAATGTTCTCCTTCTTTGTATTGGGCAGCTTGAGCAGACAGGCTCAGCATGACAGTTGCGACAAGTGCAAACAGCTTTTTCATTGTTGACTCCGTGTTGATTATTTTGGCTTCTTACCACTGTGGCATGAGTGAGAGTGGTGGCTCACTGAGTGCCGAGATTTGTTCTTTAAAAGCCAGAACTTGGCTTTCCCAATATTTTGCGTCATTGAACCAAGGAAAGGCGATTGGAAATGCAGGATCTTGCCATCGCTTGGCTAACCATGCCATGTAATGCACCATGCGTAGACCACGTAACGGTTCAATTAGTTTCAGTTGGTTAGTGTCTAAATCGTTAAATTCTTGATACGCCTCCAAGATAATATCAAGTTGTGCCAGTTTTTCAGAGCGTTCACCGCTTAACAGCATCCACAAATCTTGTATTGCAGGTCCATTGCGCGAATCGTCGAGATCGACAAACATCGGACCGTCACGCCAGAGAATATTGCCAGGATGACAGTCGCCGTGAAGGCGAATGATGTCATCAGGCTCATTCCAATGCTGTTTAATAGACTGGATAAGTAAGTCTAAGTCATTGAAAAAAGCTGCTTCTAAATGAGTGGGGATAAACTGAGACTGCTCAAGTAGTTGGCGTGGTTGATATAAGTATTCATCCAAGCCAATGGTGGGTCTGTGCTGAAAGGGGACTCTTGAGCCTACTTTATGAATTCGTCCTAAAAATCGTCCTACCCCTTCAAATTGATCAAGGTTATCCACTTCAAATTGTCTCCCTCCTACACTTGCAAATAGGGCGAATAGGTAGCCTTGGTACTGATGCAGTGTTTTGTCTTGGATTTTTATCGGAGGTGCCACTGGGATCTCAGATTCTACCAACTCTAGTGTAAAGTCATGCTCTTCCTGTATTTGCAATGCAGTCCAACGCTCTGGGCGATAGAACTTAACTACATAGCGTTGGCGCTGCTCATCGGTGAATTGATAAACGCGATTTTCATAACTATTAAGTGGCAAGAAGCCAGATTCTGCTCGAATTCCAACGCTTTCTATGGCGTACCACATAAAGTCTGGAGTTAATGCATCGAAGTTAAAAGCTTGTTGTGTCATAGGTCAAAGGATCCGCAGCTCAAGTATTGTAGCTGGTGTAATGGCTTGTAATAAAAGCTCGACGACTTCATATGGAACAATATACATCAAGGGGCGGCATTAGGATACCTAACGAATAAATCAGCCAGAGTATAAGCGTTCGCTTTTTTATTACTAGCCTTGTTTCTTTTACCTAGAAGTTGATGGGTTGCGAATGTTATGAAATTTTATAGCTGGGGCTATTGAAACTATCATTTGTAGCCATAAGAACATGTGCCACATGTTTAAAAAATAGACATTTGTTTGGTTGTATTTTACACAGGCCGTTGATTAACCACATATCACACGCGATACTCCCCTTCACATTGATATTAGTAATTATTGTGGAGGGCTCTGAATTATTTAGAGCTGGCCAATAGTCTTTTTCTCTCTATGTAAGCTTGGTATCTGATGCAGAACTTACAAGGGGTATATTTGGATAGCGAAAAATGAACAGTAAACTTGGTGTTATATTTTCCCTTATTTTAGGTCAGTCGCTCACTATTAACGCGGCTTGGTGTGATACAAATCCCGAAGGTTTGTGTATCGAACGGCTGAATGAAAATGACAGTAAAATTCGGGCTTGGTTTGATAAAAAAGTATATTTTGAAACCTTGCTGGTTGGATACGATATCAAGTCAGATCAAGGCTGGAGTAGTGTCATGCAGCAGAGTGGGATTTATACCGAGTGGAATATCGCTCGCCGAGCTGATTACAACAATGGCAAAAATGAAAGTGTATGGTTTAGTGCATACAGAGCACGAGGAGCCAGTTGTTGGAAGCGCTCAGAGTTGCTTTATTTTCATGAAAACTGGGCGGGTACCAATTTTATTCAAAAGCCGCATGATTGGCCTGACTCTCAAGCCGCGCAAGTCACTTATCAAGACATGATTGATAGAGTCAGTGAGCAAGGCATGCTTTTCGATAATAGTGGTCAGCTGGTGGCCTTTTGTGCCGATGAAGCCAAAGTTTCAGCAAGTGGTTAGTCCCCCGAGTAAGAGAAAAGTCTATGGGTAGCCTTTCTTCCTACTCGGGAAATGGCGCTAGCTTAGAGCTTTTTGATAAACCTACTTTCTACCGACATAGTAAAGTCATGATTATCTGAGAGAGTAAACTCTATGGTTGCAACTGGGGAGCTTAGGCTCTCTGGTTGTACGCCAAGACTCATAGGTAAGCTAAAGACTTCTCCAGGCAAGACGTTGACGGTTTGCTTTCCATACCAAGACACATCCGTTAACCCTTTTACGCCCAGTTTATATTCTTGCTTTTGTTGTGTTTTATTGATGATTTTTAGTGTGTACGTATTTTCGATTTCACCGAGTTCGTTGACTCTAAACAGTTGGTTTCTGTCTCTAAGTACACTCAGGCCCGCAGGGTCAACGGCGGCTATTTGGGCGAAGAACAATCCAATCATCAACACAAATATCGCACCATAGCCCAGTAATTTGGGGCGCATGATATTAGTGTGCTTACCAGAAAGCCTATGCTCAGTGGTATAGCTGATTAAGCCTTTGTCGTAGCCCATTCTGTCCATAGTGTGATCACAGGCATCAATACAGGCACCGCAGTTAATGCACTCATACTGCAAACCATCGCGGATATCGATACCAGTAGGGCAGACCTGAACACATAAATTACAGTCGACACAATCACCCAAGCCTAGCTCTTTTGGATCAGCCTTACGTGATCTTGCTCCGCGTGACTCGCCACGTTTTACGTCATAGCCAACGATAAAGGTATCTTTGTCGAACATGGCTGATTGAAAACGGGCATATGGGCACATGTGAATACACATGATGGATCGCATCCACCCAGCATTACCATAGGTGCATCCAGCGAAGAATAACACCCAAAACACAGGCCAAAACGCTTCATCCCAAGTGAAGAAATTGATGACTAGGTCGCGTATTGGCACGAAGTAACCAACAAAGGTAAACCCTGTAGCGAGAGCGATAGTTATCCACGCAAAATGCTTGGCAGTTTTACGCATAATGAGATCGCCAGTGAGTTTTCCAGCATCTTGCTTGCGACGTTTATTGGCACTACCCTCAAACTTTTCTTCAAACCAAATGTACATAAAAGTCCAAACGGTTTGAGGGCAAAGGTACCCACACCATACTCGCCCCAAAAATGTAGTGATAAAGAAGAGTCCAAAGGCTGAGATAACGAATAACAAAGCCAGTAAGGTAAGATCTTGCGGATAGAGCGTGGTACCAAAGAAGTTAAACTGCTGATTTCCTATATCCAGCAGCACAGCTTGTCGCTCTCCATATGTAATCCATGGCACTAGCGCAAAGAGCAGCAACAAAAACCAACCACCATAGCGGCGTAGTCGCTGAAACTGTCCCTTACTCTCACGTACATATATACGATTACTTGGATTAAACCTGTCCCCTTTCGTTTTGTGAGTTTTGGGGTTAAAGGTTTTGGGAGTCACGTCTTTTACTTCAATCTTGTCCTGACTCATAACGCTTCCTTCTTGGGCTAAAGGCAAGGCTTCTTTGTGGCCTTGCTCTATCGACAATCCTTGTTAAGTATTGTCTTATTTGGCGATGATTATATACGCGGCGTCATATTTATTTCTTTAACGCAATCAACCTTTAGCAACAAAGAGCAGTACAGTTTGATAAAAAAAAGACCTAACAGTTTTTCCATGTCTATGATTTAGATATAAAAAAAACTATAGATGGTTTTTATATACATCTATTCTATGATGCCTCGGGCTTTCAGCAATGCAGATTTAAAATCAGGCTCATGGTCTTTTGCTAAACCAGGGATCATTTCATTTTTGGCGCTATTGCGCATTTTTAGATGGTAGATCAATACATCATCGGTGAGCTCTTCCAGTGGGCCTTGATATCCCGCTTCTTTTGCTAGTTGGACAATAAAGGCTAGCAAGTTGAGATCTTGGTTTTTATTCCACTCAGATTCAAGGAGCTCGAGCAACTCTTCAATACGATGACAGTTCATGATAATCCCCATGTTTTTTGTAATGATATGGTGTCAAATGTATCAAATGGGATGCTAGAGTGCCAAGAATAAAGTTGAGTTGAGACTATATGGAAATAAAAGAAAAAGCGCAGTGTCGCTGCGCTTTTTACCTATGCCGCCTTAGTAACTTTGGCTGTAGATGACGCCAATAATGCCGTCTTTTCTACTAAAGTCATTCCGGGCGCGAGATTGTGTGTCGCGGGTGTCTTTACAAAGCCACTGCGGCGACGCATCGCACGATTGGTGTGCGAGCACCTGACTACTGTTGGTCGCATTGATTAACCTAACTGCCAGGCATATCCATTGCCAAATTTATGGCCTAATTAGTTATGAGCTACGCTATGCTGTTGCAAGAAACTCTTCTGGCTCACGCCAATCCAAGTAACTAATCAGGGACTGTGATATGAAGCATACATATCACTGATTAGACTAGCACCATCTTATTAATTGGTCGATATCTAATCGTTTATCTTTATCCAACCTCACTGCAATTATGTGAGAAAGGTTGCAGTAGTCTGGCTCCTGTCCAGATTAGTATGAGTCTACGAAGTTGCATCTAGCTGTGTTGTTCCTAGGAGAAGTGAATGTCGTTTTTTAAGAAAACCCTTGCAAGCTTTGGTATAGGATCCGCGAAAGTAGACTCTGTACTCCAACAAGAAGTGCTTTACCCTGGTGAAAAGGCAAACATAAGAGTTGATGTTTACGGGGGAGCGACTGCGCAAGAAATAGATAACATCGAAATAAAACTCTATTGTCGCTACATCAAGGAGATGCCCGCTAATCAAGGTAATGATAAAGGACCGAATAGTCGAATGCGACGAGTACCCAGCAACCATGCCTTAGCTTGTTGGAGCTTGCCATATGCGTTTACTCTTGAGCCTGGTGAAACGCGCAATTTTGATGTTGAGCTTAACATACCCTGGAATACGCCCGTGACAATAGGCGATTCCAAAGTATGGCTAGAAACGGGATTGAATATAGCTTTGGCGAAAGACCCGACGGATAAAGATATATTAACGGTACGCCCAGATCCTTTGCTAGACGGTATCTTCACTGTATTGGAAGAGAGTGGTCTACGTATTCGTCAGGTGGAATGTGAGGCTGTTGAAGGCTTTGACTTGCCTTTTGTACAAGAGTTTGAATTTGTACCGACCACGGGACCGTTCCATGGGCGATGGCGAGAATTAGAGCTGGTAGCGCATAGAAATGCTCAACATCTTGAAATCTGGTTTGAAATTGATCGTCATCGTAAAGGCACTCGGGGAATGTTGGCCGGTTTACTTGGTAGTGGCAAATTGAAACGCCAGTTATCTATCCCTATTGATACACCAATTAAGCAGGCTAGTCATCAGGTTGTCGAATTCCTAGACAAACACACTTAACCTAAATTTAATACTTTAAGCTTACATGTGTAAGCTGACTGTGTCATAATCTAGAGCAATTATTCCACAATATAGTCAATGATGAAGACTCAGCATAGTCCTGCGTACAGCACAACAGAAGAGCTGGCAAACACCCTAACCCATGGTGCTGGCATCTTGTTAGGGGTGATCGGCTTAATTTTACTTTTAATAAAAGCTGTTGATCATAATGCAGATACCCTGACTATTACCAGTATGAGTATTTATGGTGCGAGCATGATAGTCCTATTTCTTGCTTCGACGCTTTACCATGCTATCCCCTATCAAAGAGCCAAAAGGGCGCTTAAAACGTTCGATCACTGTGCCATATATTTGCTTATTGCTGGCAGTTATACGCCGTTCCTTTTGGTTAGTTTAAGAACCCCTCTTGCGATTGGCTTAATGATAGTTATCTGGGTGTTGGCTCTTATCGGTATTATTATGAAGCTGGCATTTGTCTATCGTTATAAAAAACTATCACTTGTAACCTATTTAATGATGGGCTGGTTGTCTTTGGTGGTGATTTATCAACTTGCGCTTAACCTAGAAGTGGGTGGGTTAACCCTTTTGGCTGCTGGAGGGATAATATATTCACTTGGTGTTATCTTCTATGTTGCCAAGCGCATTCCCTTCAATCATGCGATATGGCATGGATTCGTTCTGGCAGGTTGCGCTTGTCATTTTTTCGCCATTTACTTGTATGTTGATCCAGTTTAGCGATTGATGAGACTGGTGATATTTGCGCTAATTAGATACTGGTCTTGTTTAGCCACATCCAGCTCTATATCCTTGCCTTTCTTCACTTGCTGTGGTCGCAGGTAAGTCTCTGGCATACGTTTGATTGATTGCCATATCGTGACACTTTTTTTCGTTAGGGCTTTTTTGTCTATCCCTGATACTTCAATCTCAATTTCAATGAGTATGACTGAGTTGAGACTTTGATTAGTGATAGAGGTTGGAATGACTAGCTTATCATCAACATAACTTGGTGCTCCGAGTAGCAGATCCACTCCCGACTCTGAAAGCTGCATGCTTGGGCGATTACTATCGAGTTTAATCATACTAGCGACTTTTTTGTCGATAAGTGGAATGGCTGCAAGTTGTGGCTTATATGAAGTAAGGCTTTCAGCCTTGTCAGGTGATGTCTGGACTACATATTGCCAAGTAAAGTTGTCATGTAAAATGACCTGGCGACCATCATTTAAGGTCACCGTTTGATCTGCCATCACAGTCGAGGCAGCGAGCATGGTAAGCAAGCTTATAGCTTTATACATCTTTTGTCCTTAGCGCTTCCAAAATGCCGGGAAAAATAATACCAATATAGTGAGTATTTCAAGTCGTCCCATTAGCATGCCAAAGCTGAGTAACCATTTTGCCATATCGGGAAGAGGGGCAAAATTACCAGTTGGACCAATGACAGAGCCCATACCTGGTCCTACGTTTGCGACTGCGGTAATGGAACCAGAGATGCTGGTAATAGGATCCAGTCCTAGCGCGCTTAGGCAGCCAGCAATAAAAATAATGGTGACGAAAAACATGAGTACAAATGCGACGACTGAGCGAACAATATCGTCGTTAACGGGTCTGTGATTATAACGCTGAACAAACACGCCTGAAGGGTGGATCAGTTTCATCATTTGTTTATTGAGTAAAGTGATTGCAATTTGAAAGCGGAAAATCTTAATGCCCCCAGAGGTAGAGCCAGAACAGGCTCCCGCCATCATCAAGAAGGCAAATAAAGTGGTAGGCAAAGCTCCCCAAGCGGTAAAGTCCTCCAAGCCAAACCCTGTGGTAGTCAATACAGACACAATATTGAACATAGAGACTCTTAGAGCATCCATTATCTGGTAGCCATCTCTAATTACTAACCAGCCGGAAATAATAAGACTAGAGCTTAGGAACAAACAGGTGAAGCCTTTTACTTGGGCATCACTAAACAGCTCCGCAACAGTTCGCTTTCTAAGTGCGGCCACAAATAATAAAAAGGGTAGGCCGCCAAGAAACATAAACAGAGTCGCAACCCAGTGTGAACCATGAGAGAAATGGTTCATTGAGCCGTCAGAAGTCGAATAACCACCGGTAGAAAGGGTTGTAAATGAGTGATTGATAGCTTCAAATAAGCTCATGCCTGTAAGAAGGTAGCCAATCATACACAGACCTGTCAGGCTCAGATAAACCAGCATAATATTTTTAGCAACGGTTTTGGCTCTGGGACTGCTTTTATCTGACCAGTCTGATGATTCGGTGTGAAAGAGCTTCATACCCCCGACGTTGAGCATTGGCAGCACCGCAACCGCCATTACAATGAAGCCGATACCACCCAACCATTGCAATATAGATCGCCACAGTAAAATGCTCGGCGCCATGTTATCGAGTCCACTGAGTACTGTTGATCCGGTCGTCGTGATACCAGACATAGTCTCAAAGTAGGCATCGGTAAAGCTGATGTGATTGATAAACACAAAAGGCAGAGCTGCAAATGAGCTGGCTACTGTCCACACCAAACTAGTGATCAAAAACATGTCTCGAGCACTGAGCTTGAAACTTTTAGTTCGCCCAATAGTTATACATGCAAACGCTGCTATGTGAGTGATGATAACGGCTTGGCCAAACTCGATAAACCCAGCGGTTCCGGTGAAAAAAGCCACCAGCGTTGGGACATACATAAACAAGGCAAGCTTTGAGAGTACCAAGCCAATAACAAACAGAATAGGGCGAAAGTTGACCATAAGTTCAAACCTAGAGGAAGAATGGACTCGGCTGGAACAGGGCTTCTACGTCGGCAACGTATTTCTTATCAACTAAGAACATTACCACATGGTCATCTTGCTCTATGATAGTACGGTCGTGAGCTATCAAGACCTCTTCCCCTCGTACAATGGCGCCAATTGTGGTTGCAGGCGGGAGCTTGATGTCACCTATCGCTCGACCTACGACTTTTGAGGTGGTTTCATCACCATGCGCAATGGCTTCGATAGCTTCGGCTGCGCCTCGGCGAAGAGACGATACGTTAACAATATCGGCTCGGCGAACATGAGTCAGCAAAGCGGAAATAGTCGCTTGCTGGGGGGATATAGCAACATCGATAACCCCACCTTGAACGAGATCTACATAGGCTCCGCGCTGGATTAAAACCATAACCTTTTTGGCGCCCATTCGTTTTGCTAGCATGGCAGACATTATGTTGGTTTCATCTTCATTTGTTAGTGCGATGAACACGTCAACCTGATCGATATTTTCTTCGAGTAGCAGCTCTTGATCGGCGGCATCGCCGCAGAAAACTATGGTGTTCTCAAGCTCTTCAGATAGTTTTTCCGCTCTCATATAGCTGCGCTCTATAAGTTTGACACTGTATGATTGCTCAAGACGCTTAGCCAGACTCGCACCAATGTTACCCCCACCGACAATCATGATTCGTCGATAAGGCTTCTCAAGGCGTTGTAACTCGCTCATCACTGAGCGAATATGATTGCTTGCGGCGACGAAGAAAACCTCATCATCTGCTTCAATGATGGTTGTCCCTTGTGGGCGAATAGGTCTACCTTGACGAAATATGGCTGCAACTCTGGTATCAATATGCGGCATGTGCTCTCGAAGAGCCGAGAGAGCGTTGCCAACCAGGGGACCGCCATAATAAGCCTTTACCGCGACTAAACTTACTTTTTGGTCGGCGAAACTGACAACCTGAAGCGCGCCTGGATATTGAATTAGGCGTTCAATATAGCTTGTCACTAATTCTTCTGGTGCAATCAAGTGATCGACAGGCACTGCGCCAGATTGAAACAGTGCCTCTTTTTCATAAAGGTATTGGGGTGAGCGAATTCGGGCAATGCGGTTGGGCGTGTTAAACAAAGTAAAGGCCACTTGGCATGCTGCCATATTGGTCTCATCCATGTTAGTCACAGCAACCAGCATGTCGGCATCTTGAGCGCCAGCTTCGCGCAGTACATCGGGATGACTTGCATAACCGTTGACGACTCGCAAATCATACTTATCTTGAAGCTCGCGCAGTCGGTCACTGTCTTTATCAACTATGGTGATATCATTGTTTTCGCCCACCAGATTTTCAGCCAATGTCCCGCCGACTTGCCCTGCACCAAGAATGATGATTTTCATAGTGTTTCCTGTTTAACCAAAGTTGAAAAGACTGTTAGCCTCTAATCATTATGCACTTTCTTAAGAATGGCATAGTAAAATCCATCCATACTTTCCTCTCCAGGAAGTATTTGTCGCCCAGGCTTTTCTGTTGTAGAGCCTTCTAATTGTGCATCTTGGGTGCGCGATAGGAAGGCTTTTATTTGTTCGCTATTTTCTTGGGGAGTGATAGAGCACGTCGCGTACACTAGCGTACCGCCTGGCTTTAACTCTTGCCACATAGCATCAAGGATTTCGCTTTGTAACTCAGTGAGTGCAGTTATATCTTCTTGGCGTCTTAGCCATTTTATATCTGGATGACGACGAATGACACCAGTGGCAGAGCACGGAGCGTCAAGTAAGATTCGATCGAATTTTTCTCCTTGCCACCAATTCTGTGGATGGCGTGCGTCACCGCAAATAACCTGAGCGTTGAGTTTTAGGCGACTTAGGTTGTCATGGACACGCTTAAGCCGGCTTTCATCACAATCAATAGCAACGACTTGAGCCCCTTCAGTTCTTTCCAGGATATGCGCTGTTTTGCCTCCCGGCGCTGCGCAGCAATCAAGGATCAGGTCGCCATCTTTAGGAGTAAGATAGTTGAGAGAAAGTTGCGCTGCGGCGTCTTGTACCGATACCCAGCCTTGGTCAAAACCAGGTAGCTGAGAAACATCACAAGGCGTTTCTAATCTGAGAGCATCCCGCGCTTCACTGTGGGCGACGCTATTGATGCCACTGTCTTTAAGAAGCTGTTGGTAATCTTCACGGTTTTGGTGCTTGTGATTAACCCTTAGCCACATGGGTGCCTTGCTATTATTAGCTTCAACTATGTCTTGCCAATCATCAGGGTATGCGTTTTGAAGTAGGGTTAGCAGCCAGCTCGGGTGGCCATATTTACCAGCGTTGTGACTGACTGAGTGGGCATCAAGCTCTTCCTGCTGACGCTGATAGTTACGCAGTACGGCATTGATTAAGCCGCTCAGGCGAGGGCCTTTGAGTGTCTTGGTGCCTTCAACCGTTTCACCCACTGCCGCATGAGCTGGAATACGCATAAAGCTCAACTGATAGATACCGACTAAGATCAGGTGATGAAAAACACGTTGTTTACCTTTGAGAGGTTTATCCATGAGCTCATTAGCTATGGATTCAAGGCGAGGAAGATAGCGCAGGGATCCATAACATATCTCTTGAAGCAGAGCTTGGTCACGAGGTTTAACTTGCTGTTGAGCCAGTGGAAGTGCAGTGGAAAGAGACTGGCCCTTGTCGACGACTTGGAAAAGGACAGTAGCCGCAGCTGCGCGAACATTCATGTAAAATACCTTGATAGTAAGCAGAGGGTGTCTCCACCCTCAAAAAGTACGTATAAATTAAGTCAGTTGTGTACCGACTTCAAACCAATTGGCTCGTGAATTCAGAATATCTTGAATTGACATAGCCTTTTTGCCAGGGACTTGGATCTGCTCCAAAACCAGAATATCTTTACCAGTAGCAACATAGATGCCAGTTTTATCTGCTTGGATTATAGTCCCCGGGGCCTGGTTAGTGTCTTGCTGCACCACTTTGCTCTGCCAGACTTTAATGCTTTTATCGCCAGCAACAAAGTGACTGATTGGCCAAGGGTTGAAAGCCCTTACGCAGCGTTCAATGTGCTTAGCGTCGTCACTCCAATCAATGCGAGCTTCTTCTTTGCTAAGCTTTTCGGCGTAATTGGCTTGGTCGTCATCTTGCTTTTCTGCGCTTGCTGATTCATTGGCTATTTCGCCAAGACAGTCGATCAAAGCTTTGGGGCCAAGTTCAGCGAGTTTGTCGTACATAGATGCACTGGTATCTTGTGGTTCGATAGGCAGAGTAGCAATTTTCAGCATATCTCCTGTGTCCAAGCCAATATCCATTTGCATAATGGTCACGCCCGTTTGCTCATCGCCCGCCCAAATTGAGCGCTGAATCGGTGCGGCACCGCGCCACCTTGGCAAAATGGAACCATGGACATTGATACAACCAAGCTTTGGCGTGTCGAGAACAGCTTGAGGAAGTAGCAGGCCATAAGCCACAACGACCATAAGGTCTGCTTTTAGACTGGCTAAATCTTGCTTGTCTTGGTCGGACTTGAAGTTTTCTGGCTGGTAGACAGGGATATTATGCTCAATCGCCAAGCTTTTTACTGGGCTAGCGGTGATTTTCTTCCCGCGCCCCGCCGGTCGATCAGGTTGAGTGTATACTGCGATAACCTCATGCTCAGAAGACAACAACGCCGCCAAATGACGGGCGGCGAAGTCAGGAGTGCCAGCAAAAACAATCTTTAAAGGTTTGCTCAAAGTAAGTTCCTTTGCTTATTTGTTAGGCTTTACTGGCGTTTTTTTCGTTAAAACGTTTTATTTTTGCCAGTTTTTCTTGGATGCGCTTACGTTTCAAAGGCGACAAGTAGTCGACAAACAGCTTACCTTGTAAGTGGTCAAGTTCATGTTGAACGCAGATTGCGAGCAGGTCGTCTGCTTCAAATGTGAATTCTTTGCCATCTCGGTCAAGCGCTTTTACTGTCACTTCCGCAGCTCTTGGCACCAAGGCTCTCGCGCCAGGAACAGACAAACAGCCCTCTTCGATGCCATCTTCACCACGTTTTTCAGTGATTTCAGGGTTGATAAGAACCATAGGCTGATCGCGTGTTTCTGATATATCAATCACGACGACGCGTTTGTGAACATCAACTTGAGTGGCAGCAAGGCCAATTCCTTCTTCGTCGTACATGGTTTCAATCATGTCGTCGACGAGCTTTTGAATCTCAGGTGTCACCTGTTCCACGGGTTTTGCTACCGTGCGTAGGCGATCATCTGGAAATGTTAATACTTGTAATACAGACATATACACTCGAAATTTTGAACTGAGCTGAATCAGGATAAAGTTTACAGGGTCAATTCTAGACATTTTACCACCTAAATGACAGCATGGTTATTGCTTTTGACTGTTTTTCCTGAATTAAAGCCAGTTGAGTACTAATCAGGTTACTTGGATGTTCCTGTTTGATTTATATACTGAGTAACACGCTAGAAATCATAGAGGTGACATCTGAGTGACTCCCCTAATAAAAGTGATGAGCTAAGAGCTTGGTTAAGTTTGTACTTTACCCCAAGAGTTGGCCCTAAGACTTTTCAGAAAATGGTTGCTATTGAATCACCCTCCAATATAGTTCAGTCGTCTTCTCAAGCGCTAAGCTTGCTGGGGTTTAACTCTCGGCAAATTCAATATCTCAAGTATCAAGCGCTCAAAGACGTCGATGAGTGTATTGAATGGCAATCCAATGGTATAAGCCGGCATATTCTAACCCTTGATGATCTTGGTTATCCTGAGCAACTAAAACAAATAGACTCCGCGCCTCCAGTGCTTTTTATTGAAGGTGACCTCAGTAGCTTACAAGAGCCACAAATTGCCATAGTTGGCAGCCGCAACGCCAGCATTGACGGTCTTAATCTTGCAAGAGATTTTGCTATGCAGTTGGCTAGGCAAGACTTGGTTATCACCAGTGGTATGGCATTAGGAGTAGATGGTTACGCTCATGATGGCGCTATGCAAGTAGGGGGAGACACAGTGGCGGTTTTAGGTTGTGGCTTAAATAATATTTATCCCGCTCGTCATCAAAAGCTTGCGCAAAAAATTGTATCTCAGGGAGCTTTGGTGTCTGAATTTCACCCCAATGCAAAGCCAAAAGCAGAGAATTTCCCTCGGCGTAATCGTATTATTAGCGGCTTGTCTTTAGGTGTATTAGTTGTTGAAGCTGCGGAAAAAAGTGGATCGCTTATCACCGCTCGATACGCAAGCGAACAAGGCCGAGAAGTCTTCGCTATCCCAGGCTCTATCCATCACAGCCAAGCCCGTGGCTGTAATTGGTTGATAAAGCAGGGAGCGTGTTTGGTTCAACAGGTATCAGACATTATTGATGAAATAGATTGTTTGATACGTTGGTCTAATTTTCACCCCTCGAAAGAGACGACGGAAGCATTTGAACAAATTGATTGCAAAGAAGAATTGCCATTTCCTCACCTGTTAGCTAACGTAGGTAGTAAGGCTATACCTGTTGATATTCTTGCAAGCAGGACCAATATACCTGTTCAAGATGTCATGATGCAGCTTTTAGAGCTTGAGCTCTTAGGGCACGTTGTTGCAGTTTCTGGTGGCTATATTCGAAAGGGGAGGGGCGAGCTATGATGATGGATATCCTTATGTATCTGTTTGAGACTTACATCCATAGCGATGCAGAGTTACAGGTCAATCAAGATGAGCTGGAAGAAGAATTAATTCGTGCCGGTTTTCATCAAAAAGACATATATAAAGCCCTTGTTTGGCTCGAAGAGTTAGCAGCATTACAACAGAGCGAAACGCATGCGGCGATTTCAATTTGTAGCACGTCAACATCGACACGTATTTATACCGAAAAAGAGTGTTTGAGATTGAACCTCGAATCTCGTGGCTTTTTAACATTCCTTGAGCAAGTTAACGTTCTGTCCACTGAAACTCGTGAAATGGTCATCGACCGTATTATGGGGTTAGAGACAGATGAGTTTGAGTTGGATGATTTAAAGTGGATCGTGCTGATGGTGCTGTTTAATGTGCCGGGTAATGAAAATGCCTATACCTTAATGGAAGAGCTTCTATACACTAAAGAGCAGGGTATTCTTCATTAGAGCGTATGAGTGGTAAAATTGATAATCAGCTGTTCTCTGCTCATGAGCACGCTTTAGAACAAAAAGCATGCCCTAAATGTCGCTCTCAGCAAGGCAATGGGCAGCTTCAACTTCGTCATGGTAAACATGGCGTTTTTCTTGGCTGCAGCTTGTACCCTAGTTGCGACTATGTTCAGCCACTGCATCAAAATGATGGTCATGTTGTTAAAGAGTTAGGGGTACCTTGCCCTGAGTGTGGCCAAGAGTTAGTGCTACGTCATGGTCGTTATGGCATGTTTATCGGTTGCAGTGATTATCCAAATTGCTCCCATTTAGAATCGTTAGACCAAGAAGCCAAGTCAGCCCCATGTTGTGCTGACATAGACTGTCCCGAATGTCACAAAGGCCAATTGGTTGAGAGAAAAAACCGCTTTGGTAAAGCCTTCTATGCTTGTGATAATTTCCCTAAATGCCGTTTTGCGCTTAATCAGCCACCCGTGAAAGGTTGCTGTGAGCAATGTGGTTTTCCTTTACTGGTCGAGAAGACGCTTGCCAATGGCAATAAGCTTCAATGTGCTGACCGAAAATGTGGTTACACACAGGCTTTAATTGGAGAAAAAACGGCGCTATGAATAGCGCCGTCTGACCTGGTTGATTAATTGCTCGCTTTATCGCGCCATTGCTGAACTGCAGGAAAGGCGGAGGAGTCCAATAGGTTAGACAGAGTAGCAAGCTTTCGTTGTAGCTCACCTGTGTAATCACCGCAGACATTAATATGGCCCATTTTTCGCCCAGCTCGCTTCTCTTTACCATACCAGTGCACATGACATCCCGATAACTCAAAAACCTCAGATGGTAAGCTATCTTCTCCGAGGATATTGATCATAGAAGTTTCACGGACAAGCTTGGTACTGCCAAGAGGCATTCCACATACTGCTCTGAGGTGATTCTCAAATTGACAGGTTTCAGCCCCTTGTTGTGTCCAATGGCCGGAATTATGAACGCGAGGCGCGATTTCGTTGACAAGCAAGGTGCCATCGAGATCAAAGAACTCAAGCGCCAGCACCCCGATGTAGTCAAGTTGTTTAGCAACAGCAGTGAACATAGTTTCCGCTTGTTGCTGCAGTTCATTATTAGCAATAGCGGTTGATATGCTCAATACACCCTCAGTGTGGATATTTTCTGCCAACGGATAAACCTTGACTGTCCCATCTTTTGCGCGAGCGCCAACTAAGGATACTTCCCTGTTAAATGGCACGAATTCTTCAGCAACAATGGCTTGATCATTTGTTGATTCAATACAGATTTTCATCTCTTGCCAAATCGACTCTATCTGCTCATGGTTTTTTAGGCGCCATTGACCCTTGCCGTCATATCCACCAAGGGCGCTTTTTAGCACCATAGGGATACCGATCTGCTCGATTGCTTGAGTGAAGTCCTCTTTGGTTTGAATAACATGATACTTGGCGCTGCGAACTTTGGCTTTATCCAGTAGCGCTTTTTCCATGCGTCGGTCACCGCCACACTTTATGGCCTCAGATGAGGGAAGAAGTTTCCCACTTCCTTGGCACTCATCTAAGATTGGATGCGGTATATGCTCAAATTCCGCGCTAATGACATCGGCCTTCTCAATGGCATTAGCCAGTCCTTTACCTATTTTTTCCTGTGTCAGAGGGTGAACAATTTCTTCACTACCGACGTCATAGGCTATGACCTTGATGCCCAGAGGGGCGCCAGCTAAAGACATCATACGTGCCAATTGACCTGCGCCAAGCACTAACACTTGCATGGGTTACTCCTCAGCTGGATTAGGGTTAGCGAGAACGGTTTCGGTTTGTTGATCTCTAAAAGCCTCAACTTTTGCCATCACAGCTTCATCATGAGTACCTATGATTTGCGCGGCTAGGATGCCTGCATTGGCTGCACCTGCTTCGCCAATAGCGAGAGTTCCAACTGCGATGCCTTTTGGCATTTGTACGATGGAAAGTAAGGAGTCCATGCCTTTTAAAGCCCGCGACTGAACTGGCACACCCAATACAGGAAGACTAGTGAAAGCTGCGGCCATACCTGGTAAATGGGCAGCGCCACCTGCGCCGGCAATAATCACTTTTAATCCGCGCTGCTTAGCGCTGTTGGCGTAATCGGCAAGAAGTTGTGGGGTGCGATGAGCTGAGACTACTTTTGTTTCGTACTCTACTCCAAACTGATCCAGCATTTCTGCTGCCAGCTTCATGGTTGGCCAATCAGACTTCGAACCCATGATGATACCGACTTTCATCTTCAACTCCTTAATTCAACTCTTTTAGATGAGCAGATAAATTTGCCAGTATTATACGAGGATTTTCACCTCAAGCAAACGTTTGCGCTCGCTTTTGATAATGATGAGTGTGATTTGTCATCAAATAGCTTTAGGCATTAGAGAAGAATATTTGTAAACTTTGGTTCTTCAAGTGCAATCATACAGGAAAAATCCGTGGATAATTTTGAGCAAGTGTTATCGGCTCTTAACAATGGTGAGGTCATCGCTTACCCAACCGAAGGAGTGTTTGGTGTTGGTTGCGATCCCGATAGCCAGGAAGCCATTATAAAACTGCTGGAGTTAAAACAAAGACCTGTTGAGAAAGGCTTGATTTTAATTGCTGCTAGCTATGAGCAGTTATTGCCATATATAGATGAGTCTCAGCTTTCCGAGCAGCAGCTGAATCAAGTTCATAGCACCTGGCCTGGCCCGGTCACTTGGATTATGCCGTGCAGTGATAAAGTTTCAAACTTGGTGAGTGGTCAATTCGATTCGATAGCAGTACGTGTTACCGATCACCCCTTAGTCCAAAAGATGTGTAACGCTTTTGGAAAACCGTTAACTTCGACCAGTGCTAACTTGAGTGGTCAGCCTCCTTGTATGACAACACAAGAAGTGGAGCAGCAGTTAGGAAACCGATTGTCGGCAATTTTGGTTGGTGAAACTGGTGGAAGAGATAAGCCGAGTGAGATTCGTGACGCTAAAACATCTAAGGTTTTGAGACAAGGTTAATTCTGTTAGGGAAGTAAGACAAATGTCAGCCATCAACAAACAAGCAGTAAAACAATTTTTAATTGAACTACAAGATTCAATCTGTCAGCAGTTGGAACAGGTAGATGGAGCCGCCAAGTTTAAAGAAGATGCGTGGAGTCGAGAACCTGGAGAGAAGCTAGGTGGCGGAGGGCGCACCCGCGTTATGACTAATGGGTTGGTTTTTGAGCAAGGTGGAGTGAATTTTTCACATGTAGAAGGCCAAGAAATGCCTGCTTCAGCAACGGCTCATCGTCCTGAATTAGCGGGTCGACGTTTTGAAGCTATGGGGGTATCGTTAGTGATGCACCCTAATAATCCCTATGTCCCCACCTCCCATGCTAATGTGCGCTTTTTCATTGCTGAAAAAGACGGTGAAGAGCCTATCTGGTGGTTTGGCGGTGGCTTTGACTTAACACCTTTTTATCCATTCGAAGAAGATGCTCGCCATTGGCACGAGACCGCCAAGAAAGTGTGTGCTCCGTTTGGCGAGCACGTCTATCGCGAGCATAAGGCTTGGTGTGACAAATACTTCTATCTGCCTCATCGTGACGAAACGCGTGGAGTGGGTGGCTTGTTTTTCGATGATCTTAATCATTGGGAATTTGATAAATGCTTGTCATATATAAAAGCAGTTGGTGAAGGGTATACTCAGGCCTATTTACCCATAGTTGAGCGACGTAAAGACACTGATTTTGGTGATAGAGAGCGCCAGTTCCAGTTATATCGTCGCGGTCGATACGTTGAGTTTAATTTAGTTTTTGACCGCGGCACTTTGTTTGGATTGCAAAGTGGCGGCCGAACTGAGTCAATTTTAATGTCTATGCCGCCATTGGCTCGCTGGGAATACGGCTATCAGGTTGAAGAGGATAGCCATGAAGCGAAGCTTTATAAGCATTTCCTAAAACCGAGAGATTGGTAGGCTTTGCTCTCGAGAGAGTTGATGATAGTGTCATTGATATTGAGTAAACCTTTTTTATTAGGTTAAGGACATGACAGAACAGAAAGAGCGTTATGCGGTTTTTGGTAATCCGATTAGTCAGAGTAAATCGCCATATATTCATACGCTATTTGCACAGCAAACCGACCAGCCTATCGCTTATACCGCAGAGCAAGCGCCTATCGACAGGTTTGAAGAAACTATTCAGGCTTTCTTTGGCCAAGGTGGTCAAGGGTGTAACGTCACAGTACCATTTAAAGAGCAGGCTTTTGGAATGGCGACCAAGCTTACTGAACGTGCTCAACTTGCTGGTGCGGTCAATACACTGAAAAAATTTTCCGATGGGCAAATATTAGGTGATAACACTGATGGAGAAGGCCTTGTTCAAGACTTACTTCGACATGGGGTAAAGCTTGAAGGTACTCGTATTCTGCTTATTGGTGCTGGTGGGGCTGCTCGCGGGGTTATAAAGCCGCTACTTGAGCAGGGGCCAGCTAAGATAGTTATTGCCAATCGTACACACAGTAAGGCCAAGGAGTTAGCAGAAGTTTTCCAGCCTTATGGTGAGGTTGTTGCCCAATCAATGGATGCTGTGCTGGAAACTTTTGATGTGATCATTAACTCAACATCTGCCAGTTTAACCGGTGAGGTGCCTGATATCTCTAGTGCGATCTTTTCATCATCCAGCATTGCTTACGATATGATGTATGGAAAAGGTAATACTTCCTTTTGTCAGTGGGCAATAGATAGTGGAGCCGTCTCCGTTTACGATGGTTTGGGCATGCTTGTCGGCCAAGCTGCGGAAAGCTTCTTTCTCTGGCGAGGTGTCAGGCCCGAGATAGAGCCAGTACTTGATGAGCTTAGACACCATCTTGAGGGCTAGTTATGAATCAGTCCATCTTGTTTTCTGATATGCAGACATGGAATGAAGCTAAACAAGTGGTGTTATTTCCAGCACAGTGCTGCGGGGCTCTCATACAGTGTCAGATCAGTAAAAAGGCACTAGAGAAGATGTCTGGGTGCCTTTTAAATGATGAGCAGCATATATTGACGGTTTTTTCTCAGTTCCGATTTGAGATTGAAGAGCTTGCCGAAGCCTTAATTGAAGATGAAGCCTTTGATCAAACAGGTATGATTGAGATTAGTAATTGATATCTTTTACCTTGTGGAGATAGTCTTCTTTATTTTGTACATAGTTACTTGCCGATTTAAGCAGGAAGGCTCGTTCTTCCTCTGTTAAAGGACGAGCCTGCTTAACTGGACTTCCCACATATAAAAATCCACTTTCAAGCTTTTTACCTGGTGGAACTAAGCTTCCTGCTCCTATCATTACATCAGCTTCTATTACTGCACCGTCAAGAACGATAGCGCCCATGCCAACTAGCACTCGGTCCCTGATTGTGCAGCCGTGAAGCATAACCTTATGCCCAATGGTAACGTCATTACCTATTATAAGTGGGAAGCCCTCTGGATTTTTTTCGTTTTTATGTGTGACGTGGAGGACACTGCCATCTTGTATGTTGGTTCGTTCTCCTATGTGGATATGGTTAACATCTCCTCTAGCAGCAACAAGTGGCCAGATGCTCGAGTCTTGACCAATGCGAATATCGCCAACAATAACAGAGCTGCTATCTATATATACTCTTTGGCCTAGTTTGGGTTGAATGTTTTTATAGCTACGGAGAGAGTTCATTCTTTATCCTTTTATCTAGAAAATTTAAGCTTTTCTATGGCCCAAAGTAGCAAAAACGAAGATTACTGAATAGAAAATCTTCAAACGATAAAAAAAATCAAAAAAACTAAAAAAAGAGCTTGCCAATGTGAAGCTGATCTCTATAATGCCCCCTCGCTGACACGGGAACGCAGTCAAGTTTTACTTGATTAAGCGTTTCGATTCAGAAGGCAAAAAAGCGTTAAGCAAAGTGCTTAAAATCAAGTTAAAAAAGTGGTTGACACTCAACTTTATCTCGCTAGAATAGCCGTCCGTTTTGAGTTTTACTCACAACGCTGCTCTTTAACAAACTAAACCTATCAATCT
>NZ_JAKRGI010000022.1:0-65490 GCF_022347625.1 Vibrio sp. Of14-4
GAAAGTTTTCCCAGACAATAACAACATTGAAGCCAGACTTAACATGACATTGGCCGCAACGGTAGTCCTGCTGATTATCAGTTTGGTTTTGAATGGAGTTCAAAGCTCGCTACCGATTCTTGTGCTTTTTGCGTTCTCTTTCTTACACTCAGAACTCCACCTTAGAGCTTACGCTAAAGGAAAAAAGATGGTCAGGTTTGGAACCATCTCAGATGTAGAGAATGAAGAGCAAGAAGTAAACTCATACAAAAATCACTTTGCAACAGTATATGCAAGTGTGGTGCTGACTCTTGTCTTTATTATATTTAAGCTAGCACAGTAGCTGTCAGAAAGCCTTCTATGACAGAGGCTTTCTACAAGGAGACAATCGTGGAGTATTCAACAATAAAAGAACTAGTGATAGATATCTGTGCAACAGAAGGGGTATTTCCGTCCTTTGAAAAATTAACAGCTCTGGTTTTAGAAAACTTCCCAACTAGTAAATGGCAAAAAACACATTACGCTTGGTATAAATCAAAAGTCAAGCGCGGAGAAATTGATGTCCCAGGGTTCACTATGACTGACACCATTAATGAAGAAAACGATGTTCAGGGATCAATAGAAGCTAGTCTGTCTCTGGAAAAGGATCTTCACTCTTACCTAGCCAGAAATATTCAGGATATCGAGGATGGTTTATCAATCGTAGAAGGTGGCATTGAGTATGTGCTTGATGCTGGACGCATAGATATTCTTGCCAAAGATAAAACAGGTCAATTAGTTGTCATAGAGCTAAAAGCAGGTAAAGCGAAAGATGCTGCTTTAGGGCAATTGTTAGGCTATATAGGCTGTCTTTCTGAATCATCAGATACATCCAATATCAGAGGCATTCTTATTGCTTCTGATTTTGACAAAAGGGTAGTGTTTGGTGTGAAAGCGATCAGTAATGTTAAGTTAGTGAAATACCAAATATCGTTCAACTTGGAAGTTGTTACGTAACAAGCGTCTAAGAGCGAAGCGTTGCGTATCACTTCACAGTCATACATGGAAGAATTTAAAAGTTTAGAAGAATTAACGCAGATGGAAAAAAACCTCAACGGATGGGAGTCGTCTGCGGCTCCGTGCTCAGTTTGAGAGGAATGCATAAGTACCTTTCGAATGAAGTTCTGAACGATGAAGTTCCTGACGAAATCAAAGGACAGTTTAATGTGGCTAAAAACATGGCACTCTATTCCTACTTTTTCTATGCATTAGCCCCCGAAGTTCACCTAAAAACATATACAATCATAGAGCACGCACTCAGGCTTCGAGTTGTCCCTAAAAAGAGAATGATGTTCAAAGCTCTATTGAACCACGCAGTATCTCAACGATGGATTAAAGACTCAGGTTTTCGTCATATAGAAGACCCAAGCTCTGACAATGCATGGTGCAAGTCAATGGTTAAAGTCATGGCTAATCTCAGAAACTCACAGGCACATGGTTCTTCAATGCTAGTCGGTGATTGTTTGCTTCACATATCGTCATGTGCTGATTTTGTGAACCAACTGTTTCCAGAACATCAAGCAATTAAAGTTAAAAAATAGGCTCAATCTCTCCTTGTGGCCTACCTGAACTTATCCGACTACTCACCAACTCTGAAAAATCCAAACACGAAAATGTCCAGAAGCGATTTTGGTGGCACCAAGAGCAGTATGTACGACTAGGACACTCTTCAGCATCAAATCTGTCAGATCGCATGCTTCCGTACAACTCAGATACAAAAAAAGAAGCCTAAGCTTCTTTTTCATATTAAGCCGCTAATTGACTAATAGTATACGCTCTCAAATCTTTGGGAAGAGTTGATATAACTCGCTCCCTAGGAGCCCCAGCAGGGAATAAGCTTAGGAGTTCAGTTAAAATACTGGTTAGATCTTCATGTCTATCCCACTGAACTTTGTAACGTCCTCTGCCAACTTTTTGCTCCACTTTCACCAGTAGCTGTTGTTCATCATATGTGTAACGCATACTATTGATAACTTGATGTTCAAGATCATCGAGCTCTTCAAAAGTGAAAGTCATAATGAGCTGTCTGTTTTTTTTAGAAATTCTTAAATCTAAATAGTTATCCTCAAAAATAGTATCAGCTATATCGCTAGGTCGAATACCTTTTGACAGATAAGTAGCGATTAGCTTATCTGTTAGTGCTTTCGCTTTCTTACTTAACATGACAACATCTTCCTGAGCTCGTCCATAAGCTTCGGTACTAAGTCTAATGATTGTAGCAAAGCTTTGTTATCTCGACCGTTAACTGGTCCAAATTTGCTTGCCAACTTCAAATTTACATAACGAACTAAAAGACCATCATTCGGCGTATCTAATTTAATATATGGGATTATACTCACAAAACTAGGGGCAAGTTCAAATGATTTCTCATCAAAACCACAATCACTCAGCACATTGGCCACTTCATCCTGAATCTTTTTAGTTAGAAGCTTTCTCATCTGCTTTCTAGCTATATCAGGCCGCTTTTCGATTAAAGCCGGATCGATTTCAGCATCAGAAATTTTACCAATTTCAGTTTCAATCAACTGATTCTTTATGACTTCAAGATGATCACCCTCTATCCCAGCAGTTTTTAAAGCATCTAATGTTTTAGATACTTTTTCTTTAACTTCTGCACGTTTTTGTTCGAAGAGTAAGTTAAAATCCAAATCACTCAGATAAGAATCTTGATCGCTAATAAAAGATTCATCAGTTACAATACCAGCTAAGCTATGCTCTCTTTCTGAGTACTCCCGACTCAATTCAGAATAATCTCTTACCCGTTGCTGCTTTGCTCTATCTACTTCTTTCTGAAACTTATCCCACATGAAGTTAAGTCCAGTCTCCTCATGATAGATAACAACCGCATTGTTATCGATTTCAAATGCTGTGATTTCTTCTTCTGGGATAGCTCTCAAGACTCTTCCTATCACTTGAGCAAAAGCATTAATGCTTCGGTAGGGTCTAAACATAGCTAAAACAGTTAAATAGTGATGATCGTACCCTTCCATAAGCATATTTACAGAAATGACAACTTGGCATTCATGTTTATTGATTTTTATAAAAGAGGCATCAATTTCTTCCTGGGCCATGTCACTATGAACAATAACGCTATCTAACCCTTTGTCTTTATACCATTTCAGTAAATCCTCTGCGTGCCTAATACTACAACCAATAGCAAGAATTTTATGAGGAACATTTGGGCTAGCCATTTTTAGGTCGTTGAGTCTCGAGATGCTGTTATCTATTACATCTAACGAGCACTCTTTAGATAAAGCGACACTTTTCTCCAACCATTCTTTATCTTTGAATTGCAGCACTTCATCTTTTGTTAATGCAGCTCCAGGTTTATCTGCAACTGTAAAATACAAGTTATGGGCATTAACAGTTTCCTTTCTCAACCACTTTACATAACGATCTCTCATCACTTCAGACAAGGGGGTTTCATGGATTCTATCTCCAGGTATAGGCTGATTATCACCTCGATACGGGGTACCCGTTACATGCAATTTCTTCGCTCTAGGAAAGTAGTTTAAAACCTCTTGCCAAGTTCCCGCCGGAGCGTGATGAGCTTCATCAACAATAATCATGTCAAAAAAATCATGATCAACGATAGGTCTATTCAACAACCCCGTCTTCCTGCTGCTTGAGAGTCTTTGTATATTGGAGTACACAATGTTGCTCTCAAACAAGTGTTCATCAGATAATTCACTACTATATTCGGATACTATCGGCAAATGTGCAGGATTAAAAATAACATCAAGGTTCACCCAAAAGTTATCATCCAAAACTTCCTGTGTTTTTTGAATGCTTTGTTTAGTTACTAAGCCAGGGGTTATGATTAAAACTCTGCCACTGCATAATCCATAAGGGGCTACAGATATCAAACCACTTTTCCCAGTCCCTGTTGGTAAAACAACTAAAGCCTCGCCATGAGGATTCTCTGAAAAATAGTTTTGAATCTTTAGATAAGCCTCTATTTGAGGACTACGTAGTTTTTGATTTGCTTCAATATTGACGGGAGTATTTAAGAAATAGGACATGAGAAACCTTTTTATGCATACAGTTTATATGCCCCATTATTCAACAAGAAAAATGCGCAAACAATGATCAACCTTTGAGAAGGTAAATCTTAATCACTCATTTGCCGTAAAAAATACTCTATTCCTAGCCAAACAATTCAAACATCTAAAGTTATTGATTTCTTTCATCAATAACTTTAAGAACATTAGCTAATCCATTCACCTTTCCAAGTAGGTGAGCTGAACGTTCTTTTGCTTGCTGTAGTAATGGAGATAGTCGGCTCTCAAGCTCAGGGAAGCGGCATCTCAATGATTGATATTCATAAATTTCACCAAGTACGATCTCCAATTCACCTTTGCATTCGTTACTTTCTCGAAATAACACAGAATAATCCGACGTAGACTCCTTTATTGAATATTCAAGTTCAGTTTTTCTTCTTGGTAGCACTTCAATACCTCGAAATTGTTCGGTTTGAAAGTACCTTTTGTTTCTTCCTTCACCTTCAGTTCGAAGCCAACCCCTTTGTTTATATTGCCATAGCTGACGGTAAACCTTCTTCCGAGCTTCTTCAGGGTTTGACATACCACCCTCAAGGTTTAATAAAGCGTCCCTGGCTTCTATAACAGAAAAACCATCCATTCTTTTTTCAATCAACAACTTGTGCATTACTAGACTGATTTTTATAGAACGTTTCATGTATTAATTACACCAACCAAATACTAAGGATTGCTTAGTATACAGAAATCAGTAAAACTAAGAAAATCTTAGTTATGTTGAGCTTTAAGATATGAACTATAAGTGTCATTCCAAAATCCCATCCCATTACGCCTCAAAGAAGCGCGTAAAAAAGCAAAACTCTCTCAGAAAGCCTTGGGAGTGCAAATAGGTATGGATGAAAGCTCTGCGAGTCCAAGAATGAACCAATACGAAAAAGGGAAACATACACCAGATGTGCAAACGCTGAAATTGATCGCGGATGAGCTTGGTGTGCCTTTGAGTTACTTTTTCTGTGAGGATGCAGATTCAGCAGAGCTAACTGTTCTGATCAGTAAGCTTCCAAATGAAGAAAAAAAGGCTCTTATAGAGTCATTAAAGATAGAAATTGATAAAGGTTAGCTCCCTCCATTTCCACCCATAATCATCAGCACCTAGCCCACTTCTCACATCTAAACACAAAATAAGCCACATACCGACAAAGTTGGTAACATATTCAACAAATTCAATATTAACGTGTCTGGGCTATGGTATCTAAAGAAACTGATGAAAATGTTCTCCATGAAGAACATCTAAATGGAAATTATTCAGATTCAGAAATAGTAATTGGGTTAGTTGGAGCTGTGGGTACAGAGCTAACAGCAATTAAACAAATCATCAAAGAGCGTCTTGAAACATTCAATTACACAACTGAAGAAGTCCGCATCTCAACAGATATAATAAGTCTATTTGAAGACATTCCCTCTACACTCAATCATTATGAAAAAGCAGATGCTTTAATGTCAGCTGGCAACACTATTCGAAAAAAGAGTGGTGATAACTCTATTCTTGCATTAGCTGCTGCATCACAAATCAGCTGTATAAGGGAAGCAAATTCCAAAGGTAATGATCCTGAACCTTTAAAGCGAAAAGCATTCATTATTAGCTCTCTAAAGCACCCTGAAGAAGTACAGAAGCTTCGCACTATTTACTCTAGAGGCTTTTTCTTGATTGGTATCCACTCAAGTGAAGCCCGGCGTCGTAACTTCTTAATGAGAAACAAAAACATGTCTGAAGATGAAGCCAATATTCTAATTAAAAGGGATGCTGATGAATCAGATAAGCACGGCCAGCATACAAGGGACACCTATCATCTCTCAGACTTTTTCATAGATTATGGCTCCAACAGAGACAAAGCACAATATGATATTTGGAGAACTCTTGACCTTGTGTTTGGAAAGCCCTTTGTAACTCCGACGTTTGACGAGTTTGCTATGTTCATGGCGTTTTCTTCTTCTTTAAGATCAGCTGACCTATCTCGCCAAGTAGGGGCTGTTATGACTAAAAACAAGAATATAATTTCAACTGGCGCTAATGATATTCCTCAAGCAGGAGGAGGCTTGTACTGGCCAGATTATGATCCCGAAGGTGAGAAAATCATCGATAAAGAAAATGGTCGAGACTGGAAAAGAGGATATGATTCAAATACTCGCGAAAAGAAGATGATCATAAACGATATACTAGATACTTTGCCTGACGATGAACATAAAGAACCGTTAAGAAAGTTACTTAACTCCTCAAGAATAAAAGATATTACCGAATACGGTCGTGTTGTTCATGCAGAGATGGAAGCAATATTAGCTTGCGCAAGGAGTGATATCAGCACAAAGGATGCAGAGCTCTACTGTACTACGTTTCCTTGCCACAACTGTGCTAAGCATATTGTGGCATCAGGAATCAAAAGAGTTGTCTATGTTGAGCCGTATCCGAAAAGTAAAGCTTTAGACTTTCATTCTGACTCAATAACACTAGAATTAGATGGTAAAGAAAGTGTAAGATTCGAACCTTTTGTCGGAGTTGGTCCCAGATCATTTTTCGATCTATTTTCTACAAATTTAGGGGCAGGCTACCCTATCAAAAGGAAAGACCCTAACGGGGAAGCAGTAAAATGGAAAGAGTGTGATGCGGTCTTGCGTATGCAGATGCTATCCACTTCTTACATTGAAAGAGAGACGGCAGCCGCCTCTGCAGTGAGTGATTACCGGAGTATATATAATGAGTCCAAATAGCACATTAGTTGCACACCTAAGCAAATCTAAGAATCGAGTAGAGTCTTGGCCAGCTTGGAAACAGGAACAATCTGGCACTAACGTAAAACAGTCAAACTCATCCGCCACCCGACTACACAAAGACGCGCCTAAAGAATCTGCAGTAGCGTATTAATCGTTTCTTTAGAACATTAAAAGTCTGGAAAATATAATTTCCAGACTTTTTTATGTCCGATTTCTGTTCAATTTTTCAAACTTTCTGGAAATCCTTATCAAAGCCTATACTGTATTCATTTCCAGAAACATTCCAGAATTATATGTAAAGGGTATATCCTTACTATGAGATAACCCAATCTCATTGATACCAAACAAGGGCCAGATTGAGATCTGGCCTTTCTATTGCGCTAACCCTAGGCCCGTTTTCCAAGCTTCTCGACTTAAACCATACACGGCATGATCAAGGATACGACCATTGACATTTACTGCTCTGGTTAAGACACCTTCTAATGTAAATCCGAGTCGTGAGCAAACATTCCGACTTGGCTGGTTGTCGGTCGCCGCTGAGATTTGAATTTTTTGCATGTCATAATCGTGAAATGCAAGCTCAATCATTCTAGACCCTGATTTGGTTACTATGCCCTTTCCTTGATAATCTTGGCTTAACCAATAACCTATCTCTACCTTGGCAAGATCTTTATCTATGGAATTAAAGCTGATATTACCGACCAGCTTACTTTGATAAACCATGGCACATACTAGAGACTTTCCATCAGCATAATCATGTAGGGAACGCTTGATGAAGTTTAGAAAAAACGCTTCGTTCTCAGCATGGACAGGCCAAGATAACCATTGGCTTAAATATTCTCTCTGCTTCGAAACAATATCTAGGTAGCAAGGAGCAAAGTTCGCTTCAACTAATGCCAGCTCTAGGCCCTGTTCAACTTGTAAAGTAAACATCTTTTTCCTTCGTATGTATCGAGAAATAGTAAACAGACAATAGCAAGTTGTAGACACAAACAAAACAACCAAGCTAGAAAACCATGACTCATCAACATTTCACCTTTATACATATTAAAAACAAATTAAAATTTAATTATATGCTTGTTTTTTATATGATTAATGTCAGCATGGCTTTTATATGAAAAGGGAGAAAGTTTGAGGAATTTTAGCAAAGTAGCCAATTCAGGCATTATATTAGGCTTATTATTATCTTGTTATGCTTATTCAGAGAATAACAGCGAGAAGGCGCAAGTATTACACAATATAAGCATTCAAGTTGGTAGCAAGATTAAGAACGTTGATCTTAAATCTGCCATGTCACATTACAAAGTCCCCGCAATAAGCTTTGCTGTGGTAGATAACGATGAAATCGTGTGGTCAGAAGCCATAGGCTACATTAATGCTAATTATACTAGACAGGTAGATAAAGATACCTTATTTCAAGCAGGCTCCATGTCTAAGTCGGTAGCAGCAGTGACCGCTCTAAAGCTTGTCGATCAAAAGCGGATCACACTTGATGAAAAAATAGCTCCCTTGTTAGGTGATTGGCAAATACCTAACCCTAATGGCTACAACACTGATGCAGTCACATTACGGACATTATTAAGTATGTCATCAGGTCTTGATGTGGGTGGCTACTATGGTTACTCGCCGCAGGAGCCACTTCCAAGCCTATTAGACACATTAAACGGCACCACACCAGCAAATAATCCACCTGTTAAGTTAGCCCACAACCCTGGCAGTAAATACGACTACTCTGGTGGCGGATACCAAGTTATCCAGTTAATTACTGACCGAATTACAACAATGACCAGTCAAGAAAGTGCTGCTAAATATGTATTTGGACCTTTGCGAATGGCAAATACCAGCTATCTTCAGCCAGCTGTTACTAATGTTGCCGAGGCAACCGATAAAAACGGCACAGGCTTTAAGTATAAATGGAGGATTGCTCCCGAATATGCAGCAGCTGGTTTATGGAGTACACCAACGGACTTAGCCAAATTTATCGTATCCATCAATAAAGCCTACAAAGGCGATCCAACACAAATCATTAGCCCTAGTCTTGCCAAGCAGTCTTTATCAAAACAAGCAAACACTCCATATGGGTTGGGGTATGTTGTAGAAGGCAAAGGTGATGAGCTTCATTTCATGAAGCTGGGGCAAAATGCTGGATATCAGGGTTGGTTAGTCGGCCTACCAAACACAGGGCAAGGCGCTGTCGTCATGACAAATTCGGATAATGGAAGAGAGTTGGCTCAAGACTTAATTTACTCTATCTCGAAAGCGTATCATTGGCCGATCAGTGGCAAGCTCAAAGATGCTTGGATGGTAAACTGAATTATCCGTTGATGTCTCATATCGATAACAGGGAAATCAAAACCTAAAAAAGGATCTTCGAAGACTCATGACTGTTTGAACGTCGCCAGATGCGAAGATCTGGCGGCTGATTTACTAAGCGTTAAATCCAGCAAGACTCTAAAACCATAAGGCAATGATAAACTAATGTTAAATATCATCATCTTTACTTAATCCTGCCTATTTATTATCGACATTACATTTGCCAAACGATATAAATACACTTATTTATTATGTGAATATTACCTGTACTCCAATCCTATAAGTTCCATTGATTGATCTTGGAAAGTTATGAAAGTTTATCTACATACCATTAAGCCACTACTGCTTTTATTGGATTAAAACCACACAAGAGTTACACAGCTATCAATAAATCAACTACGATCTTGTATGAAACAAGACACACAAAACGTCAGGAGTTTCTATGAATAGAAACATTCATTTTTACGAACCTAATGATGCCTACGGATTTCTATCTAACTTTTTCAGTGCTCCGATTAACATCAACGGCACAATATGGAAAACCAGTGAACATTACTATCAAGCACAAAAATTCACAGATAAAACAATCATAGAGATAATTCAAAATTGCGCTACACCTGATATCGCCTTCTCTTTGAGCCGCCAATACTGCGAGTACGTCAGGGAAGACTGGAATAACGTTCGATTAGATGTCATGCGCTTTATTGTCGAAGAGAAATTTAAGCAAAATCCAACCTTAGCATTTCTATTACTTGAAACCGGTGATGTGACCATAACCGAGCACTCGCACAAAGATAGTTTTTGGGGGGATGGTGGCAACGGAAAGGGCGAAAACCAACTTGGCAAAATTCTTATGGCAGTTAGAGAAAAATTGAGTCTACAAGAACCATATAGTCCGATTCACTTGGTTGATAAAGCACAACTTTCAACTCGATAGTCCATTTAAAATATACACTTACTGCCGAGATACAGATTTTATGCGCGAGCAATTAACATGTTTGCTCTGTTGTTTTGTCACAAAAACAAGCTATCGCCTCTTCGCTGGCTTATATAAAATTAGCCAGTGTTTTATATATCTATGATGATTCAAAGCTATGCGGGAATAGTTGCTGCGATTCCCGCTATTAACCTTTGTTCACCAGCAAGAACAAAGAACTCGTCGTTAAATATACTTCTTAATGATTTCGTCAATTTTACCCTGTTTTTTCAGCACTTTTAGACGCTTATTAATATAGTCTTGAACTTCTTTGTCCATGGTGGGTGATAAAGCCAAGTACACAGAGTAATCAGGTATCACGTCATTGAACCCTTGCTGAGCATAAAGGCTTTTATCAAGATTAAGTTGGTTTTGGTTGTAGATAATTCTGGAACCCATTTCAACAAACACCATTTCTCCGGGGTGACGGTCAACCACTCGAAATGCCGACTGATAATTTTTAACTCGCATTTCTTGTACTTCCCCACTTGCAAAATAGGGCTGAAGTTCTGGATAATCAAACCCCATCAGTAATACGACCACTTTGCCATTCAGGTCAGATGCCTTGGTATAATCAATCGGCTTCTTACTGCTAAATAACAAATTATGTCGCACGGTATAGATGGGTTCTTCCGATAAATTCTCCGACTGAACTTTCCCCCAATTAGGGCTGCCGTAAGTAATCCAATTACCTTGGTCTTGTGAGGAGAGGATAGAAATCATACGATTAAACGGATAAGTGTGATAATTGAGCTGGTGGTCACTATCTTTGAACACTTCTTTAACGATATCTGTCACTATGCCAGAATGGTCAGCGCCTTTAGTTTCAATCTGAAATGGTCTGGCTTGCTCTGCAATGACGTAGTAGTCGATCTTGTTTGCATTGGCCAAAGACGTGTTCAGCATAAACAAAACAACTGATATGAGTTGAAATTTCCAGTTCATTATCGATCCCCATTTTATTATTGAATAATTAAAACTATATTTACATTAGCGAACATCAAGTAAGAGTGTAGTTGCATATTTTGAATAAAGAACGCCGATATCTTAGCATTGGTAAACAAGTGGTTTACGCGGTTGCCTTCTTTAGCCTAGTACTGGCTTTGGTAGGCACCAGCTACAATCTATATCAACAGTTGCAGAGAGACATTGATAACCTGCATCTAACTCTCGACAACCTAAAAACCAGCCAGCTTGCAAGCCTTCGTACCAGCCTTTGGGTCGAAGATAGAGGTTTATTGAACGCTCAGCTAGAAGGCCTAATCAACTTGCCAAAAGTCGACTATGTTCACCTTTACAGTGGTAACGAATCCATTATTGAAAAAGGCCACAAATCACATGATGCTATTTCCGTCACTTGGCCTTTGGAGTACGAGTTAGGGAATAAAAGTTACTCTCTAGGAAGACTCGTCATTCAGTCGGATCTGACTCCTATCTACGATGACCTCTGGGTGCAATTTTTTCATATATTGGCAGCAGAAGTTGTTCGCATCCTTGTGTTGCTAGTCGCACTGCTGAGCTTCATTTGGATAGTTATAATGAAACCTATCAGTATGATAGCGGAAGCCGTAGCAAGTGTAAAAAAAGATCATTCACTTCAGAATGTTACTCTCTACCCTCGTATGTTTAAAGACGAAATATCTCATCTGGCTGAGAACTTTAATAGTTCAAACTTTCGCCTAGACGCCTATCACCAAGAGCTAATAAGTGCGAAAGAAGATGCCGAAACCGCTAACCGTCGTAAGAGTGAATTCTTGGCCAACATGAGCCATGAAATTCGTACCCCAATGAACGGCATTATCGGTATTGCAGCGCTAATGGAAGACTTAGATTTAAATCAATCCCAGATGAAATACCTGAAGATGATTCAGCAGTCCTCAGAAGATATGCTGACCATAATCAACGATATTCTCGATATTTCTAAAATTGAAGCGGGTCGTATTGAGTTAGAGACTATACCTTTTGATATTCATCAACTCATTGATGATATTCATAGAATTAATGAGGTTAAAGCGAATAGTAAGCACTTACAAATGATGGTTGATATTGAACCCAATGTCCCCCAAACCCTGTTAGGAGACCCCATTCACGTCAAACAGATCCTCAATAACCTTGTGAGTAATGCGATCAAATTCACTCAGGTTGGGTTCGTTAGAATCAATGTCAGCTATCCACCATCAGGTTTAAAGATTGCTGTCAGTGATACGGGGATTGGTATCGAAGCAGACAAACTCGATGTTATCTTTGATAAATTCCATCAAGCCGATGGGAGTACAACACGGCAATATGGCGGCACAGGGCTCGGGCTTGCGATTTCCAAAGAGCTGACCGAGTTGATGGGTGGAAACATACAAGTATCGAGTGAAGTCGGGCTTGGTAGTCGCTTTTCCGTAGAGTTACCACTTCCTTCTCAATCTAGCAGTCTAAAAGTTATCACCTCACAAAACGAAACAGACAAGCAAACCAGAGTAAAAGTACTAACAAAGCCAATTGAGAATAATCAAGACAAGCCAGTATCATCGAAAGCACAAGTATTAGTTGTAGAAGATAATTCGGTGAATCAGGTGGTGATAACAAGATTGCTCGAGCGGCTCAACCTAAGCTGTGATGTGGCTGAGAACGGTCAAATCGCGCTGGACCTTTTCAAACTGCATGACTACCAAATAGTATTCATGGATTGCCATATGCCAGTAATGGATGGACTTACAGCAACTCAACATATTAGAAAAATGTCCAACTGGGGTCGTCAAGTGCCAATCATTGCCGTAACGGCCAACGTGCTAGAAGAAGACAAACAGCTGTGCTTTGATGCGGGAATGAGTGGTTTTATTTCAAAGCCTGTCAACGTCGACACGATAGAAAAAACGCTACGCGAACATATGCCTGCGGCTATGGATAATTCGCTGAACATCACAAGCTAAATAACACAGCCAGCAGGCAAGCCTACTGGCTGGAATATACGACTAAGAGTGATTACTGAACCTTAACTAAGCCATATTCATTCGCACTAGTATCATCGTCAGAGCCATAGAACATGCCACCCGTTGTTCCGTAAGCCGTGATCCCCTCAATTTTGTGATTAGGGAAAGTGTGAACTGCTTCAACATCAATATTAGCCAAACCTGTTAGAGCTTGCATAAATGCATCGTTTTCCAAAGAGAATGTATCTGTGCTTTTGTACATAGTTGCTCGTGGACTTTCTGGACTGTCATCTGGATCAAAGGAAGCAACACCGTATAAATGTCCTGAAGAACTATAAAATAGTTCCGAGATATTGCGGTTTGTACCCCAATCAACTGATGCCTGTATGCGACCTGCTGGCTGTAAATCTAACACTTGAGCTTTGTTTGAAGTAATGTCATCCATAGGATTTATTTTGTCCCAATAAAGGTCGCCTGACTCCCTATCTCCTAACAAAATATTATAGCTACCATCATCGCTATCAGATGGTGCACAGGCTAAACCTTCGAAGCTTTTATCTTCATAGGCTGATTGGTTGCCATCA
The DNA here is from genome assembly GCF_022347625.1 of Vibrio sp. Of14-4. Taxonomy (NCBI): domain Bacteria; kingdom Pseudomonadati; phylum Pseudomonadota; class Gammaproteobacteria; order Vibrionales; family Vibrionaceae; genus Vibrio; species Vibrio sp. Of14-4. Next base: position 13,580 of record NZ_JAKRGI010000022.1, read on the forward strand.
TAAGTTAGCTGATAGGTTGCTGCCAAAGATAGCCCTGAATACAGACCACCTTGCGTTGGGTCGCGTTCAACAAGGAATAAGCGACCATACTGGTAAGTGTCCGCTTCTTTATCGTGGTAATAACCACTTTCTGCAGCCAGATAGTAAGTATCATCTATCTGGCAAATAGCTTCTAAATCATTACCTCTAGCCTCATCTGGCCAGTTAACGATGCTTTGATCAAGCGGCACAACAGTGGCAGAATAACCATGGCGCTCAACAACACCAAATCTTGGTTTTGGAGTTTGATCACCATAGTTTTTCCAGTCAAATACCGCCAAGGTACTATAGTCGTACCGTTCACCATTTTCTGCCGCATCTCCCGCAGCCAGGCCGCTTATTGGCATCTCAACGTCAGATGAAAACTCCAATGCTTGTTTGTCCTCATCGTCATCACTGCACCCAGTAACCCCAGAGACAAAGGCTCCCATCATGGCCAGCAATATTAGATTCTTTTTGTAGTTATCGTTTCTCATTGGTTGTCCGTTCCTCATCATGCCAATGGCAAAAAATGATATGCCTTCGCCATCTCATTTTGCCGATAAAATCGAACGAAAAATTAATGATTTAGTGATAAAAACAGAAACGAATTATGGGGAAATACACGGAAAAAACATCAAATCATAGGCCTGAATGATTTATATTTTTCAGCTCAGTAATGGGCATATTCAACGAGAAAAGGGAGTGAGTTCAAACATGAAGTGACAACAGTAGGAGGTAGGTTTTTCTGCGATTAGACTCAATTACTAACTGTTATGGTTAAAAACCAATTAGCGTGATTTTACCTTGAGCCAAGTCTTCAAACTGACAGGAGAAGTCGACCCTTTTATCTTGCTCTTTACTGTACAGAGCCTCAAGCTTCTCAAAGGCAGACGGAATAAAGCTAACACTTTTGAGGCGCAAGCTTTTACGCGAAGCACTGTCGAGAAAGGCAAGCGCTGACTTATCCAGCACTTTGTGACAAGTATCTAAAATATCTTTGCTCACCAACTTACTATGGATTGCTTGTTGCAAGTCGTCTTTACTTATTTTCGAATTAGATCGCGACAATATACATATCGCGTAAATATCTAATATTGCGACCGCACGAGTTCTCTGGGTGTCACCATCTTCGTACATAGCAAGCAAACAAGGGATTTTACTTTCATCGAAAGATTGCTTACGGATATTGCTAAGCGTGAGGCGAGCGCCAATTTCACGCTTCATTAGCTTCTCGAGCTGAGCGAGCTTGGGTAAGGCCAATTCCTTTTGCACATCATTAATATTTTCTAGTGTGCGTTCACTTTCTTCTGCTCCTTGTACTAAAGGCAGCAGCTTACGATGAAGGTCTTTATCAACGAAAGGTTTTGATAAGACAAAACTTGCTCCCGCGGATTTGGCTTGGTTTATTTGGACTTGGTCATCGACAGTGGTAATCATGCCCATTTTGGTGCCTAGATCGAGCTTTTTTATCTCTTGAATGAGAGTGAGTCCTGTCATATCAGGCATATGCCAGTCGGTAAGAACAATCTCAGGTTGCCATTCCTTTACTCTATTAAGCGCACCGACTGCACTGTCCTCTTTTTGGATGGATAAACGACGATAGCCAAACTTTTCTAATGCTCGTCGGACTATCTCTAACGTCGCTTTACTGTCATCGACAATCAGGATTTTCACAAAAAGTATTCTGCTCTAGCTGGATGATTATATTAAATTATAGGCACAATTTCTGACGACAACTAAACTTACACCCTATAGTTATCGCAAAACATAGAATGAGTTCATGGATTTAACCGCGCTTCTCACGACTCCGTTAATAACTACTGAGAGTCTGTTTGCCCTTGCAGTCGATGTTGGGCTGTTAATCTTGCTGGTCTGGTTCGTCATTTTGCTGCTCATGATCCGAGAGTTTCGCCAATTCGCCCGTGATGTGGTTCATGGCCCTCAATCTGGCTCAAGTCCAACAATGGATGGTCAAACCTACGAACTGTGCCAAGAGTCGGTTGAAAACGCTCTCAATTATACCACTGAAAACAATGACACTTTAAACGACCTCATCATCATTCAAAAAGCACTGGAGGCTCAAGTTTCACAGATCAAGGCTGCCAGTCAAATCAGCCTCACCGCCGATGAACAAGAGTCCATTGATGACCTTAATCAGCAGCTATCCAAATCTCATCAGCTTATTCGCAAGCTTAAAGGAGACCTTGATCGGAGCATGGAAGGGTTAAGAAAAGCCAAAAATAAACTCGACAAGCAATCAGATACGGTTGACAGCTTGCGACAAGAAAAAGAGCAACTCGAAAAGCAGTTTGAACAACTGGAGAAAGAATATATGCAGGTCAGTGAATCTGGTGGCTTTAATAAAATGGAGAAGGAGTATCACCAAGAAAGACAACAATTACTCAATATTATTGAGAACTACAAGAAGAAAATCAGCGAACAGCCAGAAGGTGGATCAGGCCCGTCTAATGAAGAGCTCGAAGCTATCCAACAACAATTGCATCATGTCACTAAAGAAAAAGAGTTCGTCGAAAAGAAATACCTCGATTTACTTGAAGAGTCAGAAAAAAAAGCTGAGGAGAAAAAGGACCAATAATTTATCCCGGCCCTTATATCAAATCTACTTGACACACATAACATTGAGTAACGAGGAACCTTTGAGTGACTTCACCTTACCGGTATAAAAAAGGCCTATTTTTTTTTCCCCCCAATAAGGTAAATGCATTGGCCACTTGTCCTTCATCATCACATTAGCTTTCAACAAAGATTGCCATTCACTATTACTGGCAAGGCGCATCCCCATTTGATCACAAGTCTTATACGCCATATCGTAGCTCATTCGGTTCCAGGGTAGCTCATGCTCCATATAAAACTGGTCATTGCTGAGCAGTGAATATGGCACAGTATATTCAACACCATTAATCACTATTTTATGGCGAATCGCCATACTCTCTTTTCGTTCATGAGCCACTACTGGCTGATTAGTCGAACCTGCATCAAGCTTAGGCTGCGATTTTGTTGATATTTCTTTGGTCGTCGGTGGTGTATTAGTTCTCTGAGCTGAACCTTTTGATACCTGGCGAATAAACGCTTGACCGTAATCCGGCAGACGTTTCACTCTAGCCAAATCTTGTTTTGCATTAGCGAAATTTTTATATGGCCCGACAAGACATCGGTATGCATCACCCTCAGGTTTAGCCCAAACATCTGCTGTAATACTGGGATAAATACGTTTCGCTTCAGTTAAGCTCAGTGGCTCACTATAGATGCCGCACTGAATCCAAAAGTAAGATGCGTCGGGTTTGGGTCTTCTTTTCCCCCACATCCCTTTGCCTATCGGACAATCGCTCTCCAACAAGGGAAGACTACTATTTGATACTTGTCTTGCATTACACAAAAATTCCTGTGTGTAAGCCTTATCAGGCAAGGTTAAGCCCAACACAGTAAGGTTTATGAGTACAACCACAGAAAGTTTGGATTTTACAACCATTCTTACATCCTCATTCCAACCTTAAATTTCCTATCCAATCATTTGGCATCACTAGAGAGAGCCTGCCAATATTCAAAACCTGATGCAAAAAAAGAGCCGTAACTTGCTACGACTCTTAGTTGGATGACAATTATATAATAAAATCCGAAGGTTAGCTTAGCCTTTATAGATTTTAGGATTGAATACATCCCTGAGCCAGTCACCTAATAAATTAATTACCAATACTAGCGTCACTAAAACAACGCCAGGAAACGCAGTAATCCACCAAGCTCCTGAAAAAATATAGTGAAAGCCTATGCTGATTAGGGCCCCTAACGATGGTTGATCGACAGGCAAACCAAGGCCAAGGAAAGATAAAGCCGCTTCTGACATAATGGCGTTTGCCACCTGTACTGTCGAGATAACCAGAATGGGTGACAAGCAATTCGGCAGAATGTGACGAAACATAATACGTGGCGCCTTAAAACCCATCACTCTGGCAGCTTCCACATATTCTTTTTTCTTTTCGGCCAATACTGACGCGCGGATCGTTCGAGCATACTGAGGCCATTCGGCTACACCAATAATCACCACCAACATAACCACTGCATATTGGCTATAAAAGTCACTACCAAAACTGGCTTTAAAAATAGCGGAGACTATGATGGCCACCATCATGGTCGAAAATGACAACTGAATATCGGCAAAGCGCATCAATAAACTATCAATCCGACCGCCAAAATAACCCGCAGACAAGCCTATAATAATGCCGAGTACCAACTGCAAACCAACCGCCAAAAAGCCGATAGTCAGAGAAAGCCGCGAACCGTATAATATGGTAGATAAAATATCTCGCCCTTGCTCATCGGTTCCCAAAACAAAGCGCTCATCGCCTTCATCCATCCAAGAAGGAGGAAGCTCTGAGTCCATGATGTCAATCGATGATAAATCATAGGGATTGGTCGGTGATAATATCGGTGCAGCTATCGCCATAACCAACATTAGCATAAACACGGTAAAGCTTGTCATTGCCACTTTATCGCGTTTGAAGTAGTACAAGAAATCTGATTGCTTAAAGCGCTCCCATCGAGAAGGAGCAGTTGCAGTTTGGCTCATGATTATGCTCCTTTTCCAGTAAGGTTCACGGTAGGATTAATGATCCCGTACAACAAATCGACTATGGTGTTGGTAATCACAAATATTAGGCCAACAAAAATCACGTAAGCGGTAATAAGTGGAGTATCAACACGGTTAATCGCCTCTAAAAAAAGAAAGCCTGTACCGGGCCATTGAAAGACGGTTTCGGTGAGAATCGTATAAGCCACCATAGTACCAATTTGCACGCCACCCACCGTCAATACTGGTAGCATGGTGTTTTTTAACGCATGCTGATAGTATATCTTGTTCAGTGCTAATCCTTTTGCCTTGGCAAACTTAATATACTCTGAGCTCAACACTTCGAGCATCTCTGAACGCACCAAGCGGATAAAAAGCGGCAACATGATTGAGGCAAGAGAGATACACGGCAGCACAAGATGCGCAAGCCCATCAAGAGTGAAGTACCCCGATTCCCAGCCAAGCAAATTCACTGTTTCGCCGCGACCAAATGAAGGCAACCAGCCAAGTTCTATCGAGAAAACATACATTAGCATGATGGCTGTCAGAAACACGGGAATAGAGATGCCCACACTACTAAATGCCATTACTGCTTTGGTGAAAATGCTTTTAGGATGAATCGCCGAGTACACTCCCAAAGGAATGGAGCAGGCAATAATGATAAGCGTGGCACCAAACACTAATTCTAGTGTCGCCACCAATTTATCTAAAATAACGTCAACGGCTGGGCGCTTGAAGAAGTAGGATGTACCTAAGTCCCCATGAAGCGCAGAGCCGACAAAACGAGTGTATTTGGTTATGAAAGGATCGTTAAGGCCTAATTCATCACGCAGAGCCTGACGTTCAGCCTCTGAAACCGACTGCCCCACAAGCTCGCGTAATGGGTCACCCAGATTATCCTGAATGGCAAACGCCACTAAACTGATCACAAACATCACTATCAGTGCCTGAAATAGGCGCTTGACCAGAAACGAAAACATTCCTTGCCCCTTTACTTTCCATAGATTTCAATACGCAGTTCCACTGCCCTGCACCTTGAATATTAAAAAGGTGCTCACTTATTCAAAATAAAGTTCACACCTTAAGTTTCCAAGTTATTAATATTAAACACTTGGATAAATTAAAACACTCTACTTAACAACAAGATCGCCAAAGTAAGGCTGATCCATACCGTTGACGATTGGGCCAATTTTGACATTGCTCTTCGCAGCCCATGAAGGGTCCTCCCAATGCAAAGGAACAAATGCAGCCTCATCGTAAAGTGTCGCTTCTACCTGCTTAAGCATTTCACCACGTTTACCTAAATCAGTCTCGGTATTCGATAGATTAACCAGCTTATCAACCTCTGCGTTACCATAATGTCCACAGTTATACTGTCCTTTGCCCGTTTCACTATTGCGAGTCATAGCAAGAAACTCAGTGAAGTTAGCCGAATCTTCGGTATCTGGATGCCAGCCTATCATCATCATATCTGCCGAACACTTATCAAATTCAGGCCAGTATTGGGCTTTGGGCATGGTTTTCAGATCAACCTTGATACCGATTTTGGATAACATCGCAGCTGCAGCTTGAGCAATTTTGGCATCATTCACGTAACGGTTATTCGGCGCCATCATGGTCAGTGAAAAGCCTTTTTCGTACCCAGCTTCTTTCATCAACGCCTTAGCTTTTTTCAGATCATAACGAGGTTTAAGGCTATCATTATAACCTGCGTAACCTACTGGGCTTTGCTGTGCAGCTGGTGTTCCTGCACCCTTCATAATTTTTTTCACTATGCCTTGGTTATTTATCGCATAAACAATCGCTTGGCGAACGCGAACATCTTTAAGCGCTGGGTTGCTGTTTTGGTTCATCTGGAAGGTGATCACCCGAGTGCCCGGCATAGTATAGAGGTCAACGCCATTAGCACTTTGAATTCGCTTGTAATCATTGGGAGCTACAGGTGCAATCATATCGACATCACCAGAAAGTAGCGCTGCAACACGAGTGGCATCTTCTTTGATTGGCACCAGAGTTAGTTTATCAACATTACCTTTTGACTCTTTGTCCCAGTAGCCTTCAAAGCGTTCGAATTCAACTTTTACACCTTGTTCGCGTGAGGTAATAATGAATGGGCCTGTACCAGATGCGTGTGTCGAAGCGTAAGAGTTGCCATGTTTGACCATCTCAGACTTATCCTTGCCATCCTTGGTTTTGCCTGTATAGAACTTACTGTCCATAGGGAAGATATAAGTAGCAACATTTTCAATCAGAGGATAAGTGCCATCAGTTTTGATCTCTACGGTGTAGTCATCAACTTTATTTAATGCTACAAGAGGTGCAAAAATACCCTTAAAGTCCGCTGAATCTTTGAGGCGATTAAACGTCCATACGACATCATCGGCCGTAAACGCGTTCCCTGAGTGGAACTTAACCCCTTTGCGAAGATGGAAACGCATGGTTTCGTTATCTACTCGCTCCCAAGACTCTGCTAAACGAGGCTCAAATTTCATCTCCTGCGTAAAGCGCACCAGTGGGTCAAACACCATGTGAGACATTTGTAAAGTGCCACCAGATAGCTGCTCATGAGGGTCTAACGAGACGGGATCAGAAGCATACCCAACGGTGATATCTGCGGCTACTGCACTAAAGCTCAAGCCAGCTGCCATTAAAGCCATGGCAAGTTTGCTTTTCATGGTTTTCATTGCATAACTCCTTATGCGGGATTAATCCCTAGTAATGTGTATTGTCTGTTTAACTAATTTAAATTATGTTTCGGCTTATGCCTGTTATATTGCTTCTCTTAACCCCGTAAATTCCGGCATTAAGGAAATAAGTTGTTTACTGTATTCATGCTGTGGCGAATTAAACAGCTGCTCAGTCGGAGCAACTTCGAGTAAGGTGCCCATTTGCATTACACCTACGCGATCACACATCTGACGAATAACGGGCAAGTCATGACTAATGAACAACATGGTGAGATTAAGCTCATCTTGCAAATCTTTAAGTAAGTTCAATATCTGAGCTTGCACGGACACATCAAGTGCTGAAGTTGGCTCATCACAAATCAAAAGTCTTGGACGAGTCGCAAGTGCTCGAGCGATGGAAATACGTTGGCGTTGTCCACCAGAGAACTCATGTGGATATTTCACACCCGCCATCTTACCCAATCCAACGTGATCAAGAAGATCGTTGACGATCTGCCTAGTTTGGTTTTCATTCTCAGTTAACTTATGAAAGCGAATAGGCTCAGCAATAATATCGAAAATCTTCATACGAGGGTTCATCGATGTATACGGATTTTGAAATACCATCTGCATCTGACGACGCATAGGGCGGCGCTCTTTCTCCGATTTCAAAGACGTTAAGTCAATACCTTCAAAAGTCACCTTACCTGAGTTAGGTTGATACAATCCGGCAATCACGCGCGCAATGGTCGACTTGCCTGAACCAGACTCTCCAACTAGACCAAAAGTTTCTCCCTCATAAACCTCAAAACTTACATTATTAGAGGCCTGAACATATTCGCGGCGGCTTTCAAATAATGAATCTTTGGTCACAAAACGTAGATTTACATTTTCTACTTTTAGTAATGAGCCGCTGTATTCACGATGATCCTGACTTTGGCCAAGCCAATGATTTTTGACATCAAGAGGTTCCATTTCTTGTGCTTGTTCTATGTAGTTAACAAGAGGAAAACGCTCAAGCTTTGCATCGGAGCGCGGCACTGCAGAAATGAGACTTCGCGTGTATGAGTGATCCGGATCGCCCAATACTTTCTTAGTTTCACCAAATTCGACTAAGTCACCACGATACATAACTGCAACGCGATCAGTTACATTCGATACCACTCCCATATCGTGCGTTACCAACATGCATCCAACATTATTCTTTATGCACAAATCACGAATGAGGTCGAGAATTTGGTCTTGGATCGAGACATCTAATGCTGTGGTTGGCTCATCCGCAATAATAAGGTCTGGCTCACCAGCTAGAGCAATAGCAATCACAACACGCTGACGCATTCCGCCCGAAAACTGATGCGGATACTGTTTAAGACGATTCTCTGGTTGAGGAATACCCACTTGCTGCATCAAGGACAAAGCTCTCTGATAAGCTTCGTCTTCTGAGACATTCATGTTAGCGTGGATGGTTTCAGTTAACTGCTGTTCTACGGTAAACAGGGGGTTTAAAGATGTCATAGGATCTTGAAAAATAAATCCTATTTTAGAGCCTCTAACTTGTCGCATCTCTTCGGCTGACAAACCAGATATTAGTTCACCATCTAAATAAACGTCACCACTCGCGATACGCCCTGGAGGGCTGAGTAGATCGATAACAGCATTACCAACTGTCGATTTTCCAGCACCAGATTCACCAACAACACCGACTATTTCACCGCGCTCTATATTGAACGACAACGATTTAACAGCAGCATGTACACCATGGCGTGATGGGTACTCAATACGAAGGTTCTTAACTTCTAAAAGTGACATTACCAGACCTCTAATGCTCCGGCAGCTTCCTGCCCTGTCTGAGATTGAATCCATTCAAGTCAGCCAATCAACCCTGTTTAGCTTATCACTCAACCAAGATTATTGACCTGACAATTTACAAGCTCATCAATTTGGCAAAAAACTCACAAAAGTGCAACATTTAAACCATTAAAACGCCCATTTTAAGCCAATAATACTCAAATAATAGAAACATATATGCAATATATTGCTTATAGTTACAAATTTAAAAGTCACAAAAATTAGAAATAGTTTATCGATTAACTGGAGAGGTCTGTATTCAGAGAGGGGGTATATATGCATTCAAGCTGGCTAACAGCTATAAAGTTCAGATAAGAAAAAAGCCTGCTATTTAGCAGGCTTTTCAATGTGGTCGGTGAAGAGGGATTCGAACCCCCGACCCTCTGGTCCCAAACCAGATGCGCTACCAAGCTGCGCTATTCACCGAAATTTTTCATCAAGAAAATATCGTATTTTCTCTCATCTCAGCGAAGTACGCTGAGGAATTAATGGGGTGGCTAACGAGACTTGAACTCGCGACAACCGGAATCACAATCCGGGGCTCTACCAACTGAGCTATAGCCACCGCAGTATTTTTATGTCTACCGCTTAAATTAAGCCATAAACGAGATAGTGGTCGGTGAAGAGGGATTCGAACCCCCGACCCTCTGGTCCCAAACCAGATGCGCTACCAAGCTGCGCTATTCACCGAGAATGGGGTGGCTAACGAGACTTGAACTCGCGACAACCGGAATCACAATCCGGGGCTCTACCAACTGAGCTATAGCCACCACTATATTTTTACCGATAATGCCCCTCCGGCAATGGCGCGCCCGAAAGGATTCGAACCTTCGACCTTTGGCTCCGGAGGCCAACGCTCTATCCAGCTGAGCTACGGGCGCATGCCCTATCGGCGGAGTGGAATAATACGTATATCACACTATGTCGTCTAGTACTTTTTAAAGTTTTTTTCTCGTTTGATGTCTTTTTGGGCAATTAAAGTGTGATAAACCCCTATTTCCGCTTATATAACCATATAGATGCATGCCTCTTGCTGTTTATTGCAACAGGTTATCGGGATATAATCACTTAATATTTACATTGATTTCTCAGCAAAACGCTGCAAATCAAACCACACTCTAATAATCTAATAATATAGGTGAGCACGAACTTGCCGTTAGGAATGTAAAGTGAGTTAAATGGATATGTCTCGAAAAATCTTAACCGCTATGGTAGCTGCTATTACTTTTTCCAGCGCCTCTTTTGCAGCAAAAATCAGCCAAGAAGACTACGATGCGATAGCAGAACGCGTTAAACCTGTTGGCAATGTTTACCTTGCTGGTGCAGAACCCGTCAAAGCTGAGCCAACTGGCCCACGTGATGGCGCGAGTGTCTATGGCACCTTTTGTACTGCCTGCCATTCATCTGGCGTTAGCGGCGCACCAAAAACGGGCAATGCCGATGATTGGGCACCTCGTATTGCTCAGGGTAAAGATGTACTTAAAAACCATGCCATCAATGGTTTCAATGCTATGCCAGCCAAAGGAACATGTATGGACTGCTCTGATGATGAGATTGTAGCGGCCATTGAACATATGATTAAAGGCCTATAGTTCAGCAAGTATAAATGAGGCTTAGCTCAAGCTAAGCCTTCAGATAGTGGTTAGCTAAACTACTTGTTATTGAACATTGCTCTGAGGTTAGCGATATGCGCCTGGCCTTTTGCCATTCTTTCTTCCTGAGATTGAGGCTTTTTGTTTACTTCCCATTCCACGTCATCAAAAGGAAGCTCATCAAGGAATCGGCTTTGGGTCGGTTTTATTAGCTCTCCAAACTGCCTGCGCTCTTTACACATGGTGAAAGTCAATTCACGCTGAGCACGAGTAATGCCAACATACATTAGGCGGCGCTCTTCCTCTATGTTGTCTTCATCGATACTGGTTTGGTGGGGCAAAATACCTTCTTCAGAGCCAATTAGATAGACATATGGGAACTCAAGTCCTTTTGACGCATGCAATGTCATCAATTGCACCGCATCCGTATTTTCTTCTTCCTCACCACGCTCCATCATGTCACGTAAAGTGAGACGCTGAACCACTTCTTTCAAGCTTTTTTCTTCTTGATCGTAATTATCACCTTCTAAGTCAGACACTATCCATGAGTATAAATCTGATACATTTTTCATTCGCATCTCAGCAGCTTTAGCACTAGTGGATGTCTCATATAACCAGTCTTCGTAATTAATATCACGAACCAAGGAGCGCACCGCCTCCACTTTATCACCGCGCTCAGATTGGTCAGCAATCTTAACCAACCAGTGAGTAAAACGGCGCAAGTTTTCTAATCCTCGACCAGATAAGTGTTGCTCTAGACCAATCTCAAAACTGGCTTCAAATAAGCTTTTACCACGCATATTGGCATAACTGCCCAGCTTCTCTAAGGTCACAGGACCTATCTCTCGTCGCGGCGTATTCACAATGCGCAGAAAGGCATTATCATCATCCGGATTAACCAAGACCCTGAGGTAAGCCATGATATCTTTTATTTCCGCACGGGCAAAAAATGAGGTACCTCCAGAGAGCTTATAGGGTACACGGTTTTGCATTAACGATTTTTCAATCAGCCGTGATTGATGATTACCCCGATAAAGAATTGCATAATCTCTATATTCGGTGCGATTTAGGAACTTATGTGCGATAAGCTCCCCTGTAACCCGCTCTGCCTCGTGCTCTTCATCTTTGGCTAATAGAACTTTGAGCTTTTCTCCATCTGGAATTTCAGAGAACAAGGACTTTTCATACACGTGCGGGTTGTTAGCAATCAAGATATTGGCTGCCCGCAGAATGCGACTGGTAGAGCGATAGTTTTGCTCAAGCTTAATAAGCTTGAGTTTAGGATAATCTTGGCCCAGTAAAACCAAGTTCTGAGGCTTGGCTCCGCGCCATGAGTAAATCGACTGATCGTCATCACCAACCACTGTTAGCCGCCCTCTTTCACCGACAATCAACTTGACCAGTTCGTACTGACTGGTGTTGGTATCTTGATATTCATCAACTAAGAGATAACGAATGCGATTTTGCCATCGTTGGCACACCTCTTGATTGGTTTTCATCAATAGTACGGGAAGCAAAATTAGATCATCAAAATCGAGCGCGTTATAAGCTTTCATCTGCTTATGGTACATCGAAAAACAATCGGCAAAGAGTTGCTGCTGCTCACCTTGAGCACGCTTTATCACCTGCTCTGGTGTCAACATATCATTTTTCCAATTTGAGATGGTACTGAGCAACTGACGCAATAAATCTTTATCACCATCAATCTGCTTTTCCGTCAGCTCTTTTAAAAGCGCCAACTGATCTTGGTCATCAAATAAGGAGAAACCAGGCTTAAGACCGAGCGCTTTATACTCACGCTTAATGATGTTTAAGCCTAAAGTATGAAAGGTTGAAACCATTAACCCTTTAGATTCATTTTTGCCCAGCGTTTGCGCTACACGCTCTTTCATTTCACGGGCGGCTTTATTGGTGAAAGTAACCGCAGCAATATTACGCGCTTTGTAACCACACTGCTTAACTAGATAAGCAATTTTATTAGTGATCACTCGCGTCTTACCTGAGCCTGCCCCAGCAAGGACTAAACATGGGCCAGACACGTATTTCACGGCTTCATCTTGGTTGGGGTTAAGTTTCATGGCCATCTCAGGAGTGTAAATCAAAAGCTATATCATAATCGTGCAATAAGAATATTGCTATGATTAGGAATCGCTTACCCAAAGCTAAATCTTTATCAAAAAAGTTAATTGAACGTTTTTTCATAAATTATAAGAAGATTTGTTGCATATTGGATGGTATTTTAAGCTATAATGAATGAACGTTCATTCACCCACTATATGTAAGTGTCTGGATCTAGTTCTATGGTAGATAAAAGACAGCAAATCATAGATGCCGCCGAAGACCTGATCGCTGAATCAGGTTTTCAGGGCTTCTCGATGCATAAATTGGCCAAGGAAGCTGGCGTTGCAGCAGGAACGATATACCGCTATTTCTCTGACAAGGAAGATTTATTGCTACAAGTAAGACTAGCGGTAGTACAACGAAATGCTGAAGTTGTTCAACGTGGCGTTGATAACGCTATGCCACTCAAGGAACGATTTCGAACTATGTGGCTAAACATTTTCGATCTCTCACGAACCAACATAGATAACTTGAAGAATCGAGCGCAATACGATTCCTTGCCTTGCATGCGCAATCATGAAACTAAGGAAATTGAGCGAAAAATGTTTAGCAAAGTGGATAAATTTTTTACACAAGGTCGAGAACAAGGGCTGTTTAAGCCTCTAGATAACCCAGTGTTGGCAGCACTGAGTCTAGAAGTCAGTGTCACTTTGGCACGCAAGCAAGCTCTTGGATATTACCAATTGGATCAAGCAGCCATTGAAGCGGCCATTGAAGCTAGTTGGGATGCGATTATCAAACACTAATTTGGAGTTCTAATAAGAATGAAAAAGTGGACTTTTTATATGCTGCTTATCGCAACACTACTCTTTGGTAGCGTGATAGGCGTTAACCTATTTAGACAACACAAGATAGAAGAGTTTCTGGCCAATCGACCAGAGCAAGAGTTCCCCGTTACTGCCACTCAAGTTCAAGCAGTCGACTGGGTACCTGTTATCGAAGCTATTGGCTTTATCGAGCCTAACCAAGGCGTCACAGTTGCCAATGAATCAGCGGGCGTGATTGATAAAATTACTTTTGAATCAGGCACTAATGTCGAAGAAGGCCAACCTTTGGTGATGCTAGATTCATCAGTCGAAAAAGCTGACCTTAAAAGCGCCGAAGCGAAATTACCAGCCGCACAAGCCAAATATAAGCGCTATCAAGGCCTTTACAAAAAAGGCTCAGTATCAAAAGAAACCCTCGATGATGCTGAAGCAAACTTTTTCTCACTAAAATCTGATATCGATAGCCTTAAGGCCACTATCGACCGACGCGAAATCAAAGCACCTTTTGCTGGCGTAGTCGGCATTCGTAATGTTTATCTAGGGCAATACCTGCAAACGGGTACAGATATTGTTCGCCTCGAGGATACCAGTGTCATGCGCCTGCGCTTTACTGTGCCGCAAACCGATATTTCACGTATTAGCCTAGAACAACAAGTCGATATCTTTGTTGATGCCTACCCAGATATTCCTTTTCAAGGTTCAATTACGGCTATAGAGCCTGCGGTTAGCGTACAAAGTGGCTTGATTCAAGTGCAAGCAGACATTCCAAATAGTGATGGGAAACTGCGCAGCGGTATGTTTGCTAGGGCTAACATCATACTGCCAACCATGGAAAACCAAGTCACCCTACCTCAAACCGCTATCACCTTTACTCTCTATGGTGACAATGTATACATAATCTCCGAGCAAGATGGAGTAAAACGCGTCAAACAGCAAGTGGTTAAAGTCGGTGAACGAGTAAGAGACATTGCTCATATTCTAGAGGGCGTTAAACCAGGCGACATGGTGGTCACATCAGGTCAAGTACGCCTTAGTAACGATGCAAAAGTTCGTGTAGTAGAAAGCGATGCCACGACTCCACCAACCGAAACACCTATGCTCTAATCTGGAGGCCTCATGCGCTTTACTGATGTTTTTATTAAACGTCCAGTTTTAGCGGTATCAGTCAGCTTTTTGATCGCGCTGCTTGGTTTGCAAGCCGTGTTCAAAATGCAAGTACGCGAATACCCTGAAATGACCAACACTGTAGTCACGGTAACAACCAGCTACTACGGAGCGAGTGCTGATTTGATTCAAGGCTTTATTACTCAGCCTTTGGAGCAAGCCGTAGCTCAAGCTGATAATATCGATTACATGACTTCATCTTCTGAACTCGGTACTTCTACTATTACCGTCACCATGAAGTTAAATACTGACCCAAATTCAGCCCTGTCTGATATTTTGGCCAAAACCAACTCGGTCCGCTCTCAGCTGCCGAAAGAAGCAGAAGACCCTACTGTAACCATGTCAACAGGTTCAACGACTGCGGTTTTGTATATTGGCTTTACCAGTGATGAGCTGTCATCGAGTCAGATCACTGATTATCTTGAGCGAGTGGTTAATCCGCAGCTTTTTACCGTTAATGGCGTTTCAAAAATAGACCTTTACGGCGGCCTTAAATATGCGCTGCGTGTCTGGCTTGACCCAGCTAAGATGGCAGCTTTTGGCTTAACCGCAAATGATGTGATGGGGGTTTTGGATGCCAACAACTACCAATCAGCAGCGGGCCAGGCGGTCGGTGAGTTTGTTCTTTACAACGGCAGCGCAGACACTCAAGTTTCTAATGAGGAAGAGCTGAGAAACTTGGTGGTAAGTTCTGATAGGGGCAAGGTTACTCGTTTGGGGGATATCGCCAAGGTAACACTTGAAAAGAGCCATGATACCTATCGCGCCAGCGCCAATGGTCAAGAAGCAGTGGTCGCCGCGATTAACGCAGCGCCAACAGCTAACCCAATCAATATTGCTGCTGATGTACATAAGATGCTTCCTCAGCTAGAAAAAGATCTGCCGAGCAACATCAAGATGAATGTGATGTATGACTCAACCATTGCCATCAATGAATCGATTAATGAAGTTATTCACACTATCGCTGAAGCCGCATTAATTGTACTTGTGGTAATTACTCTGTTTTTAGGCTCTTTCCGCGCTGTTTTAATTCCCATCATCACCATCCCATTGTCATTGATTGGTGTGGCTATGGTGATGCAAGCCATGGGCTTTTCATGGAACTTAATGACGCTACTAGCCATGGTTCTTGCGATAGGTTTGGTGGTTGATGATGCTATAGTAGTTCTAGAAAACGTCGATAGACATATAAAACTTGGTGAATCACCGTTTAGAGCAGCCATCATAGGAACAAGGGAAATCGCGGTCCCGGTTATTGCTATGACCTTAACTCTAGGCGCGGTCTATGCACCAATAGCGCTTATGGGAGGCATTACAGGCTCCTTGTTCAAAGAGTTTGCTTTAACACTGGCAGGTTCGGTATTTGTATCAGGCATCATAGCGTTAACCTTATCACCCATGATGTGTTCTAAAATGCTGAAAGCAAATGCAGTACCAAGCAAGTTTGAGCAAAAAGTTCACCATGTTCTCGACAATATGACGCTACGCTATGAGAAAATGCTCAGCGCTGTAATGCTCCATCGTCCTGTAGTCATTGGCTTTGCGGTGATTGTTTTTGCCAGCTTACCTTTGCTATTTAAGCTCGTTCCTAGTGAACTTGCGCCATCGGAAGATAAAGGTGTACTCATGCTAATGGGTACAGCGCCCTCAAATGCGAACCTCGACTTCATGCAAAATACAATGAATGAGGTCAATACTATTCTATCGGATCAAAAAGAAGTTGCCTATGCACAGGTCTTTACCGGTGTGCCTAGCTCAAATCAGGCACTTGGTATCGCTTCTCTAGTTCCATGGAGTCAACGTGAAGCTGGACAAGCCGAAATAGTAAAACGAGTGAGTGAGCTAGTTAAAGAAGTACCGGGCATGTCTGTGGTTGCCTTCCCAATTCCTGAGCTACCAGGAGCAGGCTCTGGATTACCAGTTCAGTTTGTTATAACTACACCGAATGCATTTGAAAGCTTATTTACTGTAGCGACAGACATCCTGACTGAGGTCAACTCAACGCCCATATTCGTCTACTCCGATCTCGATCTTAACTATGATTCAGCGACGATGAAGATCAAGATTGATAAGGATAAAGCCGGCGCCTATGGGGTAACCATGCAAGATATTGGTACCACGTTAAGCACTATGATGTCTGATGGTTATGTTAATCGTATCGATCTCAATGGTCGCTCTTATGAAGTGATTCCTCAGGTAGAGCGTAAGTGGCGCCTTAATCCAGAATCAATGAAAAACTACTATGTTAAAGGCGCAGATGGTAAAGCGCTCCCTCTTAGTAATTTAATAACTATTGATGTGGTGGCCGAACCGCGCTCCTTGCCTCACTTTAACCAGTTAAACTCAGCAACAATTAGTGCAGCTATTGCTCCTGGTACGACTATGGGAGATGCCGTAACTTGGTTTGAGCAAACAGCAAGCACGAAATTACCAAGTGGTTATAACTACGATTATATGGGTGAATCTCGCCAGTTTGTTACTGAAGGCAGTGCCCTTTATGCCACCTTTGGTTTGGCATTAGCGATCATCTTCTTAGTCTTAGCAATTCAATTTGAATCGCTAAAAGACCCGCTGGTTATTATGGTATCCGTGCCTCTCGCTATTTGTGGAGCCCTTGTTGCTCTTGCTTGGGGAGTACCTTTTGACTTAACTTCAATGAATATCTATTCTCAGGTCGGGCTAATAACCCTAGTGGGCTTGATTACCAAACATGGTATATTGATCTGTGAGGTCGCTAAAGAAGAACAGCTGCATAACAAGTTAGGTAAAATGGACGCAGTGATGGCGGCGGCCAAAGTTCGTCTGCGCCCAATCCTAATGACCACGGCAGCCATGATCGCGGGCCTAATCCCTCTAATGTACGCATCAGGAGCAGGAGCAGCCCAGCGCTTTAGTATTGGCATTGTTATTGTTGCAGGGCTGGCGATAGGTACTTTGTTTACCCTATTTGTTCTGCCTGTAATATACAGCTACCTTGCCGAAAAACATAAACCGCTTCCGGTTTTTGTAGAAGACAAGGACTTAGAGAAGTTGGCTCGAATCGATGAAGCAAAAGCCGCGCATCGCCAACTGGCTGATAAAAAATAGCCCTACAATATGAAACTAAGGCCGCCCTTTGAGGTGGCCTTTTTTATTCTTTACGCCAATAACTGACGCTCTCATAGCGACTTTCTTTAGCCAATTACGTAAAATAGAAACAAACGTAAAGGAGCTTTTGACATGTTTGACCCCAAGAAATTAGAGCAGATCGCGAAACAAATTCATGACTCCATGCCTACTCCTGTAAAAGAGTTAGGTGCTGATGTCGACCAGAAAATTCGCCAGGTGATTCAAGGCCAGCTAAACAAGCTAGATGTGGTGAGCCGTGAAGAATTTGATGTACAGACTCAAGTTCTTATGCGTACCCGCGAGAAGCTGACCGCGATGGAACAAAAGCTTTCCGAGCTAGAAGATAAACTAGCAGAGAAATAAGCGCACGAGAGCGTTTCATATACAATAAAAAGGCTTGGTCTCAATCGACCAAGCCTTTTGCGTTAGATGTTGTGTATTATCTTGTATTTATTGCTCCAGTCTGTCTGGAGTCTATATCAGGCGCAGTTTATGCGCCTTTTCATAAGATGAATTAACCGCCCACAGCGATACGTTTCATGTCCGTCATGTAACCGCGCAGTTCTTCACCAATGTATTCTACTGGGTGATTGCGGATGGTTTCATTCACAGCAATCAGAGTCGCATTATCGACTTGATTTGAGGTCTCACTCAAACCTTTACCAATCACATCTGTGTTAATTGATGGCATGAACTTCTCGCGCAACAAAGGTGTTGCGACATTAGCAAACAGGTAGTTACCATATTCTGCCGTATCTGAGATAACAACGTTCATTTCGTACAGACGCTTACGCGCTACTGTGTTCGCAATAAGTGGCAGCTCGTGTAGTGACTCGTAGTATGCGGACTCATCAATAATACCAGACGCTGTCATAGCTTCGAATGCAAGCTCAACACCTGCACGAACCATAGCAACTAGCAAAATTCCTTTATCAAAGTACTCTTGCTCAGCGATCTCTACATCACTAGCTGGATAGTTTTCAAACGCAGTCTCACCAGTTTCAGCACGCCAACCAAGTAGGTTTGCATCATCATTATCCCAGTCAGCCATCATAGTGCTAGAGAAATGCCCAGTAATAACATCGTCCATATGCTTATTGTAAAGAGGGCGCATAAGCTCTTTCAGCTCTTCAGAAAGCTCAAATGCTTTAACTTTTGCCGGATTTGATAGGCGATCCATCATATGTGTAATACCGCCAAATTTAAGCGCTTCAGTGATGGTTTCCCAACCGTACTGGATCAATTTACCTGCAAAGCTTGGGTCAATACCTTCCGCTACCATTTTCTCATAGCTAACAATTGAGCCCGCTTGCAACATACCACACAGGATAGTTTGCTCACCCACAAGATCAGATTTAACTTCAGCAACAAATGAAGACTCTAGACAGCCTGCTCGATGGCCACCAGTCCCAGCTGCCCATGCTTTGGCAATATCCCAACCTTCGCCCTTAGGGTCATTTTCTGGGTGTACTGCAATCAAGGTAGGAACACCAAAACCACGTTTGTACTCTTCACGAACCTCGGTACCTGGACATTTAGGCGCGACCATAACAACGGTTAAATCCTTACGGATCTGCATGCCCTCTTCAACTATGTTAAAACCGTGCGAGTAACCAAGTGCTGCGCCTTCTTTCATTAGTGGCATAACCGTTTCTACCACATTGGTGTGTTGCTTATCAGGCGTTAGGTTAACCACTAAGTCAGCTTGAGGTATAAGCGTTTCGTAGCTACCTACTTCAAAACCATTTTCTTGAGCATTTTTAAACGATTGACGCTGCTCATCGATAGCAGCTTGACGCAATGCGTAAGACACATCCAAACCTGAATCACGCATATTTAGGCCTTGGTTTAGGCCTTGAGCACCACAGCCAACAATGACCACTTTCTTACCTTTTAGGTAATCAGCTTCTGTTGCAAACTCACTGCGATCCATGAAACGGCAGCGGCCAAGCTGATCTAGCTGCTCTCGTAAGTTTAGTGTATTGAAATAGTTAGCCATGTCGGGCTCTCCTTTAAAGATATATCCGCTTTGGTCGGTCCCTAATCACCGAATATCTCGATACTAAAACAGACACAAGCTTGCTTAAAGTGATATATTCACAAGTAGTTATTGCAAAATTTGCAACATGGAACCAGCTATTTATGAACATAAAGCACTTACAACTCTTTATTCACTTGTGTGATAGTAAAAGCTTTGCCAAAACGGCTTCAGCCATGCATGTCAGTCCCTCAGCCCTTAGCAGACAGATACAAAAGCTAGAGTCAGAGACAGGGCAGGAGCTGTTTGTACGTGATAACCGCAGCGTCGAGCTTACCCCTGCTGCAAAGAAATTGATGCCTGTCGCGCTGAAAATAATAACGGAGTGGCAAAGCTTTTACTCTCAATTGCAAGATGAGGAGCAGGAACTCAAAGGCGAGATTCGTTTATTTTGTTCTGTCACCG
Organism: Vibrio sp. Of14-4; assembly: GCF_022347625.1. Taxonomy (NCBI): domain Bacteria; kingdom Pseudomonadati; phylum Pseudomonadota; class Gammaproteobacteria; order Vibrionales; family Vibrionaceae; genus Vibrio; species Vibrio sp. Of14-4. The sequence goes on from NZ_JAKRGI010000022.1 coordinate 33,895, forward strand.
CCAGTTATAGTCATCTTCCCGAGCTACTGTCTGAGTTTCGCCTGCGACATCCTTTTATCGAGTTTAAATTATCAACGGGGGATCCTGCGCAAGCAATAGACAAAGTACTAAGCGATGAAGTTGACGTCGCTATTTCAGCGCAGCCTGACCAACTGCCAGCCAAACTAAAGTTTGAAACGATAAGTGAAATTCCATTGTCTGTTATCGCGCCCGCGGGTATCAGTAGTTTTACTCAAGCTTTGCAAGAAGCTAAGCCAGACTGGACCCAGATACCCTTTATTGTCCCAGAATCAGGTACAGCAAGAGAACGGGCCAACACTTGGTTTAAATCAATGAAAATAAAACCAAATATCTACGCTCATGTTTCAGGGCATGAAGCCATTGTCAGTATGGTTGCGTTAGGTTGTGGCGTGGGCATTGCCCCTGATGTGGTTATCAATAACAGTCCGGTTAAAGAAAAGATTCACAGGCTAAAAGTCGCTTCAATCAAACCGTTCAAGCTTGGGGTATGTTGCAAGCGTTCCCAGTGGGACAACCCTCTGGTTAAAGCTTTGTGGGAAGTCGCGCAAAGCACTTATATTGTTTCCTAGCTTTTATCAACGAAGTCTCCAGATAGGGTAAATCATATGACTCTGGAAAATTGCTGCTGACGCGCCTTGATGCGCAAGTATTTGTCAAAACACATACAAATATTGCGAATAAGAAGTCGTCCACGAAGAGTGACCAGTAGCTCCTTTTCCGTCATCTCAACCAGTTCATCGTCAATGAAGGTTTGTAGCAATTTAATATCATCTTTAAAGTATTCACTAAACCGGATACCAAACTCCGACTCAATTGTGCTGACATCAAGTCTGAAGTTACAAATTAGCTGCTTAATCACTTCACGGCGTAGTAAGTCATCACTATCAAGAGATAATCCTTTCCAAAGTGCATGTCGCTGAGAAAGCACTTGCTCATAATAGGTCTTTAAATCCTTTTGATTCTGAGCATAAGCATTTCCAACCATGGAAATCGCCGAAACGCCAAAGCCCACGAGATCGCATTCCCCCTGTGTGGTATAACCTTGGAAGTTACGATGCAAAACACCATGACGCTGAGCAACAGCCAGCTCATCGTCGGGCTTGGCAAAATGGTCCATACCGATATACTGATAACCTGCCTTGGTTAAGGTCGAGATAGTATCTTGAAGAATAGCCATCTTTTCTTGAGCTTTGGGTAAGTCTTCATCTTTAATTTTACGCTGAGCGGCAAACAGTTGTGGCATGTGAGCGTAGTTAAATATAGACAAACGGCCTGGTTGCAGGTCTAACACTTGAGCCAATGTGTTAGCAAAGCGCTCTCGTGTCTGTTTTGGCAGACCATAAATAAGGTCTAAGTTTGTTGAACGGAAACCAAGCGCTTTCGCCCGCTCGACCAAAGCAAAAATAAAACCTTCATCTTGCTCACGATTCACCAACTGTTGAACTTGCTTGTCAAAATCTTGAACACCAATACTTAAACGGTTGAATCCCTCATGACAAAGATGATCGAGTGTATCCAGCTCGATTTCCCTAGGGTCCACCTCAATACTGATTTCAGCGTCATCTTCGAAACAAAACTCAGCCCTTAAGGTGTTCATCAAGCGGCTAATTTGCTGCTTACTAAGAAAAGTGGGGGTTCCACCGCCTAAATGAAGCTGGGTCACTCTACGCCCTTGCAGTAGTGAGGCTCGTGTAAGAATTTCTTGCTCAAGAACATCCAGATATTGATCGGCTTTATGGACGTGGCGTGTGATGACTTTATTACACCCACAGTAATAACAAAGCTTGTGACAAAACGGAATGTGGATATATAGAGATAATGGTCGCTCTGGATACTCAGTACAAGCCATGTCGTAATCAGCAATAGTAAACGCCTCGTGAAGCTCTAGCGCTGTGGGATAAGACGTATAACGAGGACCAGCGTAATTATACTTATCAAGTACGGCTTGATCCCAAACTATTTGTTGGCTTGCGGCGACTGGCTGAGACATGGTGTTCTTCCGTTTGTAAAATCATACGCAGGCGGTGTGAGTAACCGCGCTAATACTCCGCTTATTCTGCCACATACATTTGAAGAACAAAGGCAAGCTTGGTATTTATAAGGCAGTAATAGTTAGAACTGATAAGTCGATCACTTACCCAAAAACACACTGCCTTGCTATACCATCTGAATATTAATTTGGTTGTTGAGTGGTTGAACTTTCTCTTGTAGCTGTTTTAGTTCCTCTATAACAGCTTGTTCTAGACGTGACTCGGCCTTGTGGCGTTCAAGGTTTTGCTTCATACGCTCTTTTTTAGCCAGTTGCTGCCTATCATCGCCGCGAGCCATATCTTTTACCAAATGATAGAGCTCTGACGTTGCCGGAAATTCTTTATCAAAATCAACACGTTCTTCTCCCTGCACATAATCCATAATGTTGTACACACGGATACTTATTTCCGACAAATCACATTGGCCCTGAATACCAGCCATACATAAAATACGTACGTTTTCGAAAATATTAGCATTGCGCTTATCAATGGCTAATTTTGCATGCTGCTGCTGCAATTCCTTTTGCTTCTTTAATTGGAGCAGAAGGTAACCGGCATAAGACGCTAAGGCGAAAATAATGACTCCACCGACTATGGCTAATAAGGTTACATTCATCAAACGCTCTACCCTTTAAACTGATTCAGATCGAGATCTTCAAACTGCGAGAGTAACTCGTCATCAGATGACGATTGCTTAGTCGTTTTCTTCTCAGCAGAGGAGACATCATCTCCCAAAGTTAAGTTTTCATCCTCGGAATCATCTTCGACATAAATGCCCAACTGTTTCATCAGTACTTCGATACGAGCAAGTTTTTCATCAACGTACTTCTGTAGACCAGCACCTAGGCTTTCACCGTTATCAAGACGGTCAAGCAAAACATTTAGCTGGGCATCATTTTCCAACATGTCTAATTCTTGCTCTGCATCTAGACGGCGCTGTGCCTTGGTCGCTTTTTTTACCGTTTCCACTACCAATGGAATTTTCTTTTTGCTGCCCAAACGCGGATCACTTGCTTGACCAGACGAGGTATGAGCTTGCTTTTTCGCTTCTGAATTACGATTTCCGGTTTTTAATCCTTTGCGCTTTTTATCTTTCTTACGCAACCGCCCTTCAACATCAGCTTGGGTCCGGTTACGCACCACAATCAGATCGCCATTACCACCTGATTTTACTTTTTTACTACGGCTCATTACTGGGGTTTCCTCAGTAGAATTACATCATTTCCAACAAATTCGAGTTTGAGCTTATCCCGCTCAGCCAGATACTTAAACGTATTGCGGCTAAAAAAGACCACATGAGTTGGATCATTTTTATAGTGCCATTTTGCAAACGCTTTAACATCGATAACCATCTTGGTCATCAGGCCAATCCAGCCACCAGGCTTAACTAAATTTAACCATTGCTGCCATACTTTATCTGGATGATAGAGATGCTCAATCACTTCCGTGGCAGTCACAAAATCATAAGTACGCGCCAATACCTCAGAGCTAGGGTAATAATAAAGGTCGTACAAAGACATTTTATGCCCCTGCTCTCCTAACATCAAAGATAACGTCGGGCCAGGGCCACAGCCAAAATCTAGCCCTTCTGAGCTAGGCTTTATGCGCTCTAGCATAGGATCGGCGATCCTTGATAAGAAGTTACGGTAGCCATCATCATTTGGATCGTTCTCATGCAGATCGTAGTGGGCTTTTTCCGCTTTTGCATCCAATCTTTGTCCAGGGTCCACATAGACTAGTTCACATTCTTGACACTGAAGATAAACACGACGTTTATCCTGATAATAATCCAAGAGTGCGGAACTATGGCAAAGTGGGCAGTAATTCATGATGGCATCCTCAAACAGGGATGCGAAACATACCAGAAACTGACGCCAGAGTGGAGTATTATTGGGCAAATAATCATCAGTTGTGAAAAAATTCACCGCGAGTAAAGCAGCTTCTGGGGTTTAGAGTGCTCGTTATAATAAAGCGCTGAGTTGGTAGACTCCCAGATTGTATGATGTATCCAAGCTACACTGGCAAATCATTTTGAGTTTTAGACACTATATATCTGGTTGAAATAAAAAAGCGATAGGAAATACCTATCGCTCTCTAAGCTTGCCGTGCGGCAATAATACGCAGTGATAAACTTGCGTTAAATGTCCATTTGTTATTAACGCTTTCCTTGCTAAAGATGTTGTTTTTCACCATCCTAGTGAATTTTAATCATCCTTTTACTTCCTGTCTCTGGGCTTTTCCTTAGCCTGATCCTTTTCATTGTCTAAACCCTCAGACAAAGCGATCATCCCTATCATGTAGGCTTCCTGCTTACTACACTTCCTGAGTGATACAGGTGAATGCTCAGCTGATTTGATTACTCTAACTTCTAACAAAATTAACGCAATCTAGATGAAGAAAAAAAACACCCGCCTATAGAGGAAAATATATAAAACATTAAGTTTCAAACACTTATATTTGTTCTATAGAAAAAGATGATAGCAATGAACGCTAATATCTCACAGCATTATGAGACAGATAACTAGCCCACGCACATTGAGCGATGTGATATCACTCATATGAAAAAGCCCAGACAAGTGTCTGGGCTTTTCAAAACCATAATTGCTCGTGCAAATAAATCAGTGTTAATGCAGGCCACCAACATATTTCGACAAAGTATCTATGTCTTCATCAGTCAGTTTCTTAGCTATGTCACGCATCATGCCATTCATATCATTAGCACGATTACCGTCACGGAATTTTTCTAACTGAGCCTTGATGTAGTCAGCATGCTGACCAGAAATTTTAGGGAAACCTGAAAGCTCAGTACCATTCCCGCGAGGGCCGTGACAAGCGATACAGGCGGTAAGACCGCGTTCAGCATCACCTGCTGTGTATAAGGCTTTACCCTTTTGCACAACGTTTTCTGGAGTGGTATTATTCGAAATCGGTAACGACGAGTAGTAGGCCGCAAGGTCCTTCATGTCCTGTTCAGATAGAGGCATGGCCATTCCACTCATGACAGGGTCATAACGTCCTTGCTTACCGTTGCTGGTCATACCTAGCTTAAACTCTCTAAGCTGCTTCTCGATATATTTAGCATGTTGACCAGCAATCTTAGGATACATTGCGAGTTGACTGTTGCCGTCAGCACCATGGCAAGCAACACAAGTTTGAGATTTTCCTTTTCCAGCTTCGATACTGCCTTGAGCCCATACAGAGCAGCTGGCTAAAAGACTCAAGATTAGCGCTAATTTATTCATGACATTCCATTATAATTATCAAGCTTCCAGTACCACTCTGCGTTGCCACTCATGGTACAATAGGCGACCTTATGCCGAGCACGGTTATTTTACACACTTTCATATAAAAGTAATCAATCGACGACACAAAGTCGAGATGGAGTTAACAGTGAACGTAAAAATTCATTATCAAAACACCCATTTCATCACCAGCGCACCTGATATTCGTCATCTGCCTGAGGATGAAGGTATCGAAGTTGCGTTCGCAGGACGCTCCAATGCAGGTAAATCGAGTTCATTAAATCGATTAACCAACCAGAAAAGTTTAGCAAAAACCAGTAAAACACCAGGCCGGACACAATTAATCAACCTTTTTAAAGTGACAGAAGGTTGCCATATTGTTGATCTTCCGGGTTATGGCTTTGCTCAAGTCCCGCTTGAAATGAAGAAAAAATGGCAAAAATCTTTGGGAGAATACCTACAAAAACGTCAATGTTTAAAGGGACTTGTAGTATTGATGGATATTCGCCACCCGATGAAAGACCTCGACCAACAGTTGATCTATTGGGCAGTAGATAGCGGCATTCCTGTGCAGGTGCTTTTGACTAAAGCAGATAAACTAAAAAGTGGTGCGCGCAAAGCTCAGGTTTTGAAAATTAAAAATGAGGCGGTAGGCTTTGGAGGAGATGTGAGCGTGGCTGCCTTTTCTTCACTAAAAGGCATAGGTGTGGATACATTACGCAATAAACTTGATCAATGGTTTGCACCTGCTTTAGCGGAGCAAATAGAAATAGATCAAGATGAGCAAGAAGACTCCGCTCCCCACCAAGATAGCTAACCAGAAAAATAGATCTGAATTTATTTAGGTCTAACCTCAGCGACCTTGCTCTATGGTAGGGTCGCTAAATACCTCTACCTTTTTCTATCCGTTCAATGGCGTTAGTACGACCCAAACATTAGTTACTCGTTGGCTTAGTATTGAAGACGATCAGTACCTATCGATACCTCTTAGAAGATATAAAATGAAGCTTTATTACAAATTTAGTTTGGGTTACTAAATAGATGACACCCATAAGTGCTGTAGATAACTGAATAGCATATAGGGCAAAGATTTTATTTAGGCACAATAAAAAACGCCCCAGCCAAACACTGGCTGGGGCGGCTGAATCAGCCTAATCCAATAACGTGAAACAAAAGGTCTAAAAGATAGAACATCTTACCTCTGTACCCTACGCCTGGTAATGTACAACAATTGGTCATAAATTAAAACCATTTTTGTAAGTTATTTTCAGTATTTTTTTATTTAGCTACATAGACAAAAAATTAAAATGAAAAGCTTCAAATAATAAAAAAGCCAGTATTAATTACTGGCTTGCCTTATTTGCATGATATTAATAGTATTTTTATCAGTGGGCTTGATCCCAATTGTCACCATGGCCTGCTTCCGCCACCAAAGGAACGTTCAGGCTTGCTGCAGATCCCATCAGCTCTTGTACTTTACTTTCAATTTCAGTCAAAACTGATTCTTTAACTTCAAAAACTAATTCATCGTGAACTTGCATAAGCAACTTAACTCGGCCCTCCCCATGCTTCTCAATCCACTCATCAACCAATAACATGGCCTTTTTAATTATATCGGCCGCAGTACCTTGCATAGGTGCGTTGATCGCTGCTCGCTCTGCTGCTTTACGGCGGATACCGTTGCGCGACTTTATTTCGGGCAAATACAGCCTGCGACCAAGAAGTGTCTCAACATAACCTTTCTCTGCCGCCGCACTACGTGTGTCTTCCATATACTGCATTACCCCTGGGTAGCGCTCAAAATAAGTATCCATATATTGCTGGGCTTCGTTACGCGCAATACCAAGTTGTTTTGCCAGTCCAAAAGCACTCATGCCATAAATCAGACCAAAGTTCACTGCCTTCGCGCGCCGGCGTTGCTCTGCAGAAACCTGGTCAATATCAACACCTATGATTTCAGCGGCTGTCGCTGAGTGAATATCCTTACCCTGCTTGAAAGCATCCAATAAAGCTTTATCACCTGACAAGTGGGCCATAATGCGCAGCTCAATCTGAGAGTAGTCGACAGCCATTATCTTATACCCTGGCGAAGCGATAAATGCCTGACGGATACGGCGCCCTTGCTCATTGCGTATGGGAATGTTTTGTAAGTTAGGGTCTGTCGACGATAATCGACCTGTAGCAGTGACGGCTTGATGGTAGGAAGTATGAACACGGCCCGTCTGTGAATTGATCATCTTGGGCAGTTTATCCGTGTAAGTCGATTTGAGTTTGGCCAAACCTCGATATTCTAAAATCAACTTAGGCAGTGGGTAGTCGAGTGCCAGTTCCTGCAAGACTTCTTCGTTGGTAGACGGAGTACCAGAAGGCGTCTTCTTGATAACGGGTAAACCCATTTTTTCAAATAAGATAACTTGCAACTGCTTTGGCGAGTTCATATTGAACTCTTGCTCGGCGACTTCAAACGCCTGTTGCTCCAATTCATCAAGGCGCAAAGTGATCTCTTTAGATTGCTCGGCGAGTTTGACGGAGTCAATCAATACACCTGTTCTTTCCATTCGGGACAACACAGGGACAAGAGGTACTTCAATCTCCTCATAAATCCCCCTAAGTTTGTCATCTTGATTGATGCTTTCAGTCAAGCGGTTATGCAAGCGGAGTGTTACATCCGCATCCTCAGCTGCGTATGGAGACGCTTGCTCTAATTCAATCTGATTAAAAGTAAGCTGTTTCTTTCCCTTACCCGCAATCTGCTCAAAAGAAATGCAATTGTGCTGTAGAAAGCGTAACGCCAAACTATCCATATCATGTTTGCCGCCGACACTGTTGTACACGTAAGAAGCAAGCATAGTGTCATGCTTGATCCCTTTCATTTCAATGTTATAGCGCGCTAGTACACTGGCATCATATTTAAGGTTTTGACCAACCTTAGATTGAGAGTCATCCTCTAAAATTGGTTTAAGTTTATCAAGCACCCAACTGCGATCCAGTTGCTCTGGGGCATCAAGATAGTCATGGGCCAGAGGAACATAAGCTGCAAGCCCCTCTTCAATCGCAAATGAGACACCAACTAGATTGGCAGCCATGTAATCTAGGCTGTCTGTCTCTGTGTCAAAGGCAAAAACATCGGAGGCTTCAAGTTTGGCAAGCCAAGTATAAAAAGTATCTTGATCCAGTATGGTTTGATAGCCACTGCGATCAATCGTAACTGCCAAGTTCTCCACATCACTCGCAGCACGAGCATTTCCAGCCGAAGAAGAACCCGATTTTTCATCTGCTACGACAGCGCCATTGCCACCGTCCAAGATTTCATTTAACCAAGATTTAAACACCAACTGGCCATATAGCTTGGTCAGTTCATCTGTATTTGGCTGGGATTTAAGTAGAGCATCGTATGAGTTTTCAAGCTCCACATCTAATTTTATCGTCGCTAGTTCATAAGATAAAAACGCATTGTCTTTGTTATCAACCAACTTCTTGGCCATGGTTTTAGAGCCTCGAAAACCAAGACCAGCGATCTGCTCAAGATTATCATAGAGCTTAGTCAACCCTCCAATGCCTTGCAGCAGCGCAGTCGCAGTTTTATCACCGACACCTGGGACTCCGGGAATATTGTCCACCTTATCACCCATGAGTGCCAAATAATCAATAATTAACTCTGGTGGGATACCAAATTTTTCAATGACCCCTTCACGATCCAACACAACATTAGTCATGGTGTTGATTAACGTGACATTCTTATCAACTAGCTGAGCCATATCTTTGTCACCAGTACTGATCAAAACTGGCATTCCTGCTTGAGAAGCTTTTGAAGCAAGCGTACCAATCACATCATCAGCCTCGACGCCTGGTACACAGATTAAAGGTAAGCCCATAGCCCTAATAACGTTATAAAGAGGTTCGATTTGGCATCTTAGATCGTCAGGCATAGGCGGACGATTGGCCTTATACTCAGAATACATGTCATCACGGAACGTCTTTCCTTTGGCATCAAATACTACGGCAATGCGTTCTGAAGCAAACTGGCGCATCATACTGCGCAGCATATTCACTACACCATAGACAGCATTGGTAGGTATCTCGCCATTAGTCATAGTGTCTGGGTAGGCATGAAATGCGCGATAAAGATAGGAAGAGCCGTCAATTAAGATCAGCGGGTTATCAGGAATACGAGCCATAGTTTAAGCATCCAAGAAAAAAATACCTGCTAAGAATGCCATGACTGCCTCAGTGGATCCATGTTAACTGATCACATATCCCTTGGATCTGTTAACAAACTCGCGCGCTGCAACAAGCCTCCTGTGGATAAGTCTGTTTATAGTATTTATACATTTCAACATCAAACAGTAACAAAAATGACACTAATGATTATATTTAACTGATCTAAAAAGAAAAAATACAAGATCTACATATTAAGCCTCGATCGAAAAAAGATCCTGCATTGTGGAAAAGACTATCGGTATCCTTTCACTCAGATCAATAGGAGATTTACCATAGTGATATTTTGCGCAAACCGATAATTATCAAACGCCAAATATAAAAAAAGCGACATCGGTTAGATGTCGCCTAGCAAAAATTAGTTAAAGCATACCTAGTTGAACAATACGCTTTATCATAAAGCTATAAATTACACTGGAAGCAATGTGAGCAATGTCGTGTCAAATTGAATGAGCGCAGGTTCGATGGAATTCATATCCTTAAAAGGCTAGATTTCGCTGAACCTCTCTTATTCCCTAAGACGATATAAATAATAATTATTCTCATTTAAAACGTCAAGGGCTAAATGAGAAAAAATCTCATTTATTTTTTAACACGCTAATATTTGCTTAATAAAATGGATCCTAGACTCAGTTAAAGGTGACTTTTTTTCAAAATTTTCAACTAGATATCCATTTTTTATCAATAGGTTCAGCATCTTGGGGAATTGATTTCGAGATTTAACCCTGAGCTGTGAGTACTTGTTCTTTCGCACCCAAGCTTCTTGGTGTTCCAGAAGTTTTTGCGCCACTCCTTTTTTTCGGGCGGATGGAATTAGTCCTCCTAACCAACTATAAAAAGTATCTCTATCCAATTCATAGCCAATCTTAAAGCCAAGTAATTGATGGTTTTCTTCCGCAACTTGAATGAGATACTTCTTATCCCTCAAACGACAGGCTAAACTCTCACTCGATTCCTTGTGCTCAAATTCATCAATACTCTGTATCACCTCAACACATTCCTCGAGTGTTCCGATGCGATATTCAATTCCCATTTATGCCTCCAAAAAAACAAAAGCTGGCTAACAAACGTCAGCCAGCTTTGTAGGGACCATTAATTCTATTACGATGATTGTAAAAACTTCGCCGATTCAGCATTATCTCTTGCCAGCCATTCAGCGACATCTTTGGCAAAGTAAGTCAGGATTCCATCAGCACCCGCTCGTTTAAAACAAAGCAGTGACTCCATGACCGTTTCACGTTCTTTTAGCCAACCATTTAAGAACGCTGCCTTGTGCATGGCATATTCACCTGACACCTGATAGGCAAATGTAGGAATACCAAGCTCAGATTTTACACGCCGTACAACATCAAGATAAGGCATTCCTGGTTTAACCATTACCATATCAGCGCCTTCATTGATATCCATGGCCACTTCATGGACAGCTTCATCGCTATTTGCCGGATCCATTTGGTAATTATTTTTATTGCCACCTTTAAGATTACTCGCTGAGCCAACCGCGTCACGAAATGGTCCGTAGTAATGGGACGCATACTTAGCTGAATAAGCCATGATTTGGGTGTTGATATGTCCGGCTTCTTCCAAAGCTTCACGAATGGCTCCTATACGGCCATCCATCATATCTGATGGGGCAATAACATCAGCACCTGCTTGAGCATGAGACAAAGCTTGTTTGACTAAGACTTCTGTTGTCTCATCATTTTGAACATAACCTTCTTCGTCAATAATGCCATCTTGACCATGGGTCGTGAAAGGGTCCAAAGCAACATCGGTAATCACACCAATTTCTGGTACGTGTTCTTTCAAAGAACGAACCGCTCTCTGTATCAATCCCTCTGGATTATATGCTTCGGCAGCACATAAGCTTTTAGCATCTTGATTCACCACAGGGAACAGAGCGATTGCTGGAACACCCAATCGCGCGAGGTATTGAGCCTCTTCCAGCATTAGATCAATAGATAATCGCTCTACTCCAGGCATTGACTCCACGGTCTCGCGACGATCTTTACCCATCAAGATAAACATTGGGTAAATCAGATCACTGACTGTAATCTGACTCTCTGCCATAAGGCGGCGACTAAAGTCATGTTTACGCATACGACGCATACGACGACCAGGAAACTGGCCTTGAATGGAAACGGACACTCTATTCTCCTTATGTGGTGAAAGTGCTTGATTTGCATAATATCACTCCTGAGAGCCGACGCTAGCAGCAAGTGATAAAAATACAAAAAATGACCAAATGCTCACACTGCCGTATACTCTTTGCCATCAAGCTTTATAGAGATTACCTATGATCGATACTCACGCGCACATTTATGCCAGCGAATTTGACGACGACCGTGATCAGGTTGTGGCAAGAGCGCTTGCTCAGGGGATAGAGAAAATCTTGCTACCCAATATAGATCTTGAATCTATCCAGCCAATGCTGCAAACAGAAGCAAACTATCCAAATATATGTCGGTCCATGATGGGACTCCATCCTTGTTATGTGGATGGAGACTATGAAAACACATTAAAAATAATCCATAACTGGTTTGAAAAACATTCCTTTATTGCCGTTGGAGAAATAGGTATCGACCTCTACTGGGACAAAACCTATAAAAATGAGCAAGAAAAAGCATTTGTGACCCAATTGAATTGGGCCAAAGAGATGAAGCTTCCTGCAGTAATCCACACCCGAGACTCCATCAAAGAAACGCTAGAGCTACTCGAACAAGTTCAAGATGGTTCACTTTCCGGGGTCTTCCATTGCTTTGGAGGTAATATAGAACAGGCGAAGGCGATCAATGGACTCGGCTTTCACCTCGGACTCGGCGGAGTAAGTACATTCAAAAACGGCGGTATGGACAAAGTCATCCCCGAGCTCGATCTGAGCTATGTTCTGCTTGAAACCGACTGTCCATATTTAGCCCCTGTGCCCCATCGAGGCAAACGTAATGAACCGGCCTACATTTCATTAGTGGCAAAAAAGATTGCTGATTTACGAGAAATTACTTATGAAGAAGTTATATCACTAACAACAACCAACTCCAAGCTATTGTTTTCATTATAGAAAAAATCAAATTAACTTGTAGATAAAAAATAACGCCATAATCATAAGAAAGTTTTCATACTTTAATTTAATCACTACTGATTTACTATTGATAAGAAAAACAATTATTAGTCATCATAATATGCATTATCACAGTGGTTGCTTGCGCCGAAGGCATCGAACATTCTGGCAAAAGCTACTCGGCGTAAAGGAAATTTATAGATGCTCCCATTGCAAAGACGTGGTTAAAATAAGGTAGGCGTACTATTACTGTGTACATTTCTAAGAGGCTTACAGCTTGTGAGCCTCTTTTTACATTTAAAGTCTAAGTGACATAAATTAGAGTAATGTTCATCATAAAAAAGTAGCAAGTAGATACTATTCAAAACATGATGCAAATAAAATATTCATACATATGAAATAAAAAGAGATCTTATACGTAAATAATAAAAAACACCTTTAAATCAAAATGACACTTGTTTAGTATGATAGCGGTATACTAGGGAGGTAGTTATGTGCAATCACCATGATCATTTTCAAAGAGCACGACGTACACTTTGGCACAAGCTATTAGGTATCAAGGAGGTCTACATCTGTTCTAAATGTAATTATGTGATGAAGATAAAATAATTACTCCATATTATTTTTTCTTTCACCAGAGTAAAACCTCGCAAAAAATAGTCCGACTTCGAAAAGTAGGCACATAGGCACTGCTAGTAGGGTCTGAGAAATAATATCAGGCGGAGTTAGCATCATACCGACTACAAAAGCTCCAACGATAATATAAGGCCGCTTTTCACTTAAACTTTTAGGATTGGTTGCCCCAGTCCAACATAGCAAAATAATCGCTACAGGCACCTCAAAAGCAATGCCAAAGGCAAGAAACAAAGCAAGAACAAAATCTAAATAGCTGGAAATATCCGTCGCAAATTCTACCCCACCCAATGAAATTGCCGTAAAAAAGCCAAACACCAGTGGAAACACCACAAAATACGCAAAAGCAACGCCGCAATAGAAGAGCAATGAACTTGAAAACAGAAGAGGCATGATGAGCCGGCGTTCATGCTTATACAGCCCAGGGGCAACAAAAGCCCATACCTGATATAAGATGAAAGGCACTGCAATAAAAATAGAGGCAATCAGAGTTAACTTTAATGGCGTAAAGAAAGGTGATGCAACGTCGGTTGCAATCATTGTAGCACCTTGAGGCAAACGCTCTACAAGGGGGGCAGAGACAAACTCATAAATGTCATTGGCAAAATAAATCAGACCAAGAAATACAATTAAAACAGCGATGAGTGCACGAAGCAAACGGCTACGCAGCTCCAAAAGATGGCTAATCAAAGGCTGCGTTTGCTCAACAGATGGCATGAAAACCCCTACTGGAAAATATGATAAGAAATAGCTGTGACCATACCTAATAAAAAGTAGATTATTTGGCTTTTTTATTATTTGCCAAGGGTGATGTATCACCAACAACATCACTTTCTGATGAAGGCTTTAGATCATCAGGACTTTGAACTGTTACAACTTGATCGTCACGCTCACCTTCGCTCTGCCCCTGCCCTTTAGTATAGGGCCGCTGAACATCATGCGCAGCCTGTTTGAGCTGATCAACAGAGGACTGGAGCTCCGGAGATAAATCTTCCATACCCATCTGCTCAGCTTTGCGTAAGTTATCTTGTAGTTCCTGAACTTTGAGCTCATGAGAGATCTCGTCTTTGACGTTATTGGCCATGGTTTTGGCAGCACCGACAAAACGCGAGACACTACGAATCGCGTGAGGTAATCGCTCAGGGCCAAGGACAACCAGTCCAACAACTGAAATCAATATCAGCTCCCAAAAACCGATATCAAACACGAGTTATACCTGCTCTTTATCTTTTTTGTTCTCAGCAGCAGTATCGACTTTCTGCTGATCAAGATGCTTTGGCTCAAAATCTGCGTCTTTTTTTGCCGTATCGTCTTCACTCATGGCTTTCTTAAAGCCTTTCACCGCACTGCCCAAGTCACCTCCCATGCCGCGCAGTTTCTTAGTGCCAAATAAAAGCACAACAATAGCTGCAATAATCAGAAGTTGCCAAATACTAATACCACCCATTTTCTGTACCTCGGGCTATTTCAAATCAATTAAAATCTATCGCCTAACGGCGATAGGCTCTCCAACTAAGCAGCCAAAAAATCGCACCACCACTCGCTGTAACCAAGGATAGCGGATCGTACTGGCTGTTTACCAATATTGCTGAGCATACGACTAATGTCGCACCTACTCCAAATAAAAACTTCCCTTTCAACTGCTGACGTTTACTCACACGATAACCATCAAACAGCTCATCCATGCGCTGGTTCATCATTTTACCCTGACGTAAGCTGTCGTACAGCAACTCGGGCAATTCAGGTAATTTTTCTGCCCAAAACGGCGCTCGGTCCCTCACTGCGTTCAACAGAGCTTTAGGGCCGACCTGATTCATCATCCATTCTTCCAAGAAAGGTTTCGCTGTCTGCCACAAATCAAGTCGCGGATATAATTGACGTCCCAATCCCTCTACATAAAGCAGTGTTTTTTGTAACAAAACCAACTGCGGTTGAACTTCCATATTGAAGCGACGAGCGGTATTGAACAAATTCAACAACACATGACCAAATGATATATCACACAGTGGCTTAGCAAAAATAGGTTCACACACCACGCGTATAGCACTCTCGAATTCATCCAGATTCGTATCTTGTGGAACCCAACCTGATTCAACATGAAGCTCCGCTACACGGCGGTAGTCTCGGTTAAAAAAGGCCAGAAAGTTCTCTGCTAAATATCGCTTATCTTCACTATTTAGAGTACCAACTATACCGCAATCTAAACCAATCCATTGTGGGTTCTCTGGATGCTCCAAGCTAACAAAAACATTTCCTGGATGCATATCTGCATGAAAAAAGCTATCTCGAAACACTTGGGTAAAAAACACACTGACACCACGTTCAGCTAACAACTTCATGTTAGTGCCGTTAGCTTTCAAACCATCGATATCCGACACTTGGATGCCATATATTCGCTCAGAAACCATGACAGTTTTATTACTAAAGTCAGTAAAAACTTCAGGAACATACAATTCTTCACTGCCTTCAAAGTTTCGCCTAAGCTGAATGGCATTGGCTGCTTCACGCTGCAGATCTAATTCATCGAGCAGAGTTTTCTCATATTCTTGGACCACTTCCACAGGCTTCAAGCGACGCGTCTCAGGCAAGGCTTTCGCCACTATACGCGCCATGCGGTACATAAGTTTTAGATCCGCATCAATAACTGGACGAATATCGGGACGAATGACCTTTAACACCACTTGTTGATCATTTGATTTGAGTCTCGCGGTGTGAACTTGGGCAATAGAGGCCGAAGCAAGCGGAGTAATATCAAATTCAGTAAACCAATTATCAATCGGTCCGCCCAACGCGCGCTCAATCTGCTGCTGAGCGAGGTGACCGTCAAAGGGAGAGACTTGATCTTGAAGAAGCGCTAAAGGGTCAGCAATATGGGGCGGAAACAAATCGCGCCGAGTAGACATCATCTGGCCAAATTTTATCCAAACAGGTCCCAACTCCTGAAGTGCCAGCCGCAACCTCTCACCCAATTCTTTATCACTATGTTGATTTTTAATCCAAAATAAGGCTTTTCTGGCAAACAAAGGCGCTTTAGCCAGCTGATGCTCGGGAAGAAGTTCATCCAAACCATATTCAAGCTGGACCTTGATAATTCTGTAGAGACGTCTTAATTCGGCTGGAGTCATACTCTGTCCATAAGTTTATTCAATTTTGCTTCCACACGAGCGGTCCAACTCGCAACATCATCCACTTGATCGCAAAAATGTGCCACCTCCAAAGACGATGGAGCTAACTTCCATTCTTCGGTGATTGCTTGTGCAAGATGATTGGTGTGTTTTTCAACTCGCCTTGTAGCAAATTCTCTAAGTCCTGAGGCACTTTGGACTAGATTATGAGCGACAACATCTCCTGTTATTCTCGACAACCACTCTTCAACATCTGGCTTACAGTCAGATAGTAACTGAGAAAACTTTTGCGCTAGCTGGATATCACCCTCAAGCGTTAATTTATCTTGTTTAATCAATTGAGTAATGTTCGATTGCTCTCGTAGCTCTGATAAACTAGCAAGGTTAAGTGATAGATAACAATCTGGCTCGCCTTCGTAAGCAGCAAGTACATCAATCTTCTGACTAAACACAAAGGTAAGGGTTTTGTTGAGCTCTCTTAAATGAACTTGGATCACCTGTCCTTTTAGCCGTGAAAGACGACGTACCAGCTCAGGATCATCGTTAACTAAGATGTTCATGCTTGATTCGACAGCAGCAGTAATGAATGCTTCAAAGGGCATAAAGGTTTTCCCTATCAGAACTTGTAACCACGATGAAGAGCAACAATACCCCCGGTCAAGTTATGGTAACTGGTGTTTTCAAAACCTGCCGATTCCATCATACCTTTGAGTGTATTTTGATCTGGATGCATACGAATGGACTCAGCAAGATAACGGTAGCTTTCTGCATCGTTGGCCACCAGTTCGCCCATTTTTGGCAGTAGGTGGAAGGAATACGCATCGTACAGCTTCGACAATGGCTCAAATACAGGTTTAGAAAACTCTAACACCAGTAAGCGACCACCTGGTTTTAAAACCCGAAACATTGATGCTAATGCTTTATCTTTGTCCGTTACATTACGAAGACAAAAGCTAATAGTGATAGCATCAAAATAATTATCTGGAAACGGTAACTCTTCAGCGTTGGCTTGAACATAATGAACATTACCAACAACACCACTGTCACGAAGCTTGTCACGGCCGACATTGAGCATTGAGTTATTGATATCAGCAAGGATGACATGCCCTTTCTCACCGACGATTCGTGAGAACTTCGCCGTAAGATCTCCAGTACCACCACCTAAATCAAGCACTTTATGCCCTGGGCGAACCCCACTGCAATCAATGGTAAACCTTTTCCATAAGCGATGGATCCCGACCGACATCAAATCATTCATGATGTCATACTTTGCAGCAACGGAATGAAAGACTTGCGCGACCTTAGCGACTTTGTCCTCTTTGGCTACCGTGCTAAAGCCAAAATGCGTGGTTTCATTTGATTCTATAGCGGTATCTAACTTCTCGCCTGTATCTGTCATGACAATTCCTCTTAGAGCAGCGTTATGAATTAATACGACCTCAGCGCTGCGAGCGATTAGTTTACTTTATCCTCAGCTTGTTGTCTTTCATCGATAGAATCATTTTCAACTCCAGAATTATTTTCCTGCAACCCATCATAACTTGCCAAACTCGTCACACTGGGGGCAATGGGCCTCTTTACCTCAACCCCAAGCTGTTTAAAGCTTTCTGCCTGTCGAATCATATTGCCTCGCCCGCTAGCAAGTTTGTTCATCGCTCCCTGATAACTCTGATTTGCTTTGTCTAATGCGCCACCAAGATTTTGCATATCATCAACAAACAAGCGTAGCTTGTCATACAGTTTGCTCGCTTTGTCAGCGATAACTTGTGCATTTTGGTTTTGACGCTCGTTGCGCCACAGGTTGTCTATCGTGCGAAGGGCAACCAACAATGTGGTTGGACTCACCAAAATAATGTTTTGCTCTAGCGCATCTTTAACTAAACTCGGGTCAGCCTGAATGGCCAACTGAAAAGCAGGTTCTACTGGCACGAACAACAATACATAATCTAAGGTTTCTATCCCTTTAAGCTTATGATAATCCTTTTGTGATAGCCCTTTAATGTGTGTTCTTACTGATAGTAGATGCTCACTTAAGGCTTTATCTCTCATTTCATCGGATTGGGCATTAAAATACCGCTCGTAAGCAACCAGAGCCATTTTTGAGTCAACAACAACTTGCTTATTATTGGGCAAGTAAACAATAACATCTGGCTGGAAGCGTTTACCTGACTCATCTTGTAAGCTCACCTGCGTCTGATATTCATGCCCTTCACGTAAACCTGATTCAGCTAACACACGCGCTAAAACCACCTCACCCCAATTGCCTTGCTGTTTGTTATCACCTTTAAGAGCTTGAGTTAGGTTAACTGCTTCTCGGGCCATCTGCTCGTTAAGCCGCTGAAGATTCTTTAACTCATGAACCAGAGTATGACGCTCTTTTGCTTCTAGGTTGAAGCTGTCATTAACCTGCTTCTTAAAGCCTTCCAACTGGAGTTTCAGCGGTGATAATATCGCATCCAAACTTTGTTTATTTTGCTGGTCGACTTTCGCTGTTTTAGCGTCAAATAGTTGATGCGCTAACTGCTCAAATTGTTGTTTGAGACGAACTTCTGCCCGCTCCAGCAGTTGCAGCTTATCTTGGTTGGCTTTATTTTCTTCTTGATGTCTTGCATCTTGCTCTCGAAGCTGTGCTTCAAGTTGCGCTTTTTGCTCTCGACAAATATCAAGCTGAGTGGCGTAATGCTGGCGCTCCTGTTTGAGTGTTTCCAAATAGCGAAGTTTTTCCAACGAAGCCATATGCTGGCCATGCACTTGCTTCAACTCATAGGCCGCTTTATCTCGTTCTGCGTCAAGTTGATCAAGCTCTTGATTTGCTTGTTCTAGGTTTTTTTTTAACTGGCTAATCTGCTCATTTGATAATTCTCGAGCAGATTCCATTTGCTGTTTTAAAAGCTGATGACCTAAGGTCATTTTCTGCTTTACCCACCAGCCAACTGCAACACCACTTAGAAGCGTACAACCTATTACGACCATAACTAGGGTCAAATTATCTAGAATCCACTGCATAATCAGGGGTTAACTCATATTTTCCATATGTTAAATGGTATTTTACCACTGGATAAATGTCCAGTTTGATGGTTGAATATCAAACCGATAGACTAGCGCCTTGAGTTGTATCTATCTAGGCAAGGGAATGTCATGAACGAACGTCGTGCAATCGGTTTAGGACTATCTGCTGTACTTTTATGGTCGACTGTGGCCACCGCCTTCAAACTCACCTTAGCAGAGTTAACACCTATACAAATGCTCACTGTCGCAAGTACAGTTTCGACACTTGCATTAACTTTAATATGCGCTTGGCAAGGAAAGTTATCTTCCATTAGTTCAACTTTTCTCGCCAATCCTTTCTATTACATATTGCTTGGGGTAATTAACCCCTTGTCATACTACCTTATTCTGTTCAAAGCCTATGACCTGCTGCCAGCCTCACAAGCTCAAGCGATCAATTACAGTTGGGCAATCACACTTACTGTTATGGCTGCTGTATTTCTCAAGCAAACAATACGCAGGCAAGACTGGGTTGCGTGTGCTTTAAGCTACTTTGGGGTCATTGTTATTGCGACTAAAGGTGACATTTTAAATATGACCTTCGACAGTCCGCTTGGAGTAGGCCTGGCTCTATTATCGACTTTATTATGGGCGGGTTACTGGATACTCAATACTAAAAATAAAGCCGACCCTATAGTAGCGGTTTTGCTAGGCTTTCTCGTCGCAACGCCGTGTGCACTACTAATTAGCTGGATAGAGGGCGCTAATTGGAATCATATTTCTTCACAAGGCTGGCTAGCGGCAACATACGTGGGCTTATTTGAAATGGGTATCACCTTCGTTCTCTGGCTAAGTGCATTAAAGCTTACCCAAAATACCGCACGGATCAGTAATCTTATTTTTGCGTCTCCCTTTATTTCCCTAGTGCTACTTGCAACCATCATCAAAGAACACATCCACCCAACCACCTTGATAGGGCTTGTACTTATTATTGCAGGCTTAGTCATCCAACAAATGAGGTTTAGGAGAAAGAATCAATACGAGCCTTCGTGTTAGCGGTACTAAAATAGCTGGTATGCCATTTCACTCCCTTGGCCTCTAACTGCATCAATTTTTTCTGTTAGATTAGAGTCCAAGTTCAACGCTATAGCAGCCTTATGTTTTTTTAAATACCCCTGCTTCTCTTTAGTGCTCATTGAATCCCAGCTTTGGTGAATATCCCTAGCCAGAAAGACTAGGCAGGCCAATCTTTTCGACTCTACAGCCTTGCTGGGGTGATTAACATTGGCAATCGCATCAATCAGTTCGGCAGGAAACTTCCAACTCTCAGCTAAAGCAGCTCCAAGCTGCTGAGCATCGGCTCCAAGGACATCTCTCTGTACCTCTATAGGATTACTACCCTTTTCAACACGCCGATTGATCTCCAACGCTTTTTCTGGCTCAAGAGAGTGAATCATAAGCTCACCGATATTATGTAGTATCCCAGCGATAAAAGCTTCATTTGGGTCAATTTTGACTTCCTTCGCTAACGCACCAGCGATAGTGGCAACCTCAAAGGTGCTGGCCCAGTAATCTTTAATATTGAGTGTTTCCAACTTAGGGAAGGTAGAAGCCAGAATTGATGAGGATATTAAATTGCGAATGGCCCCAATACCGATTCGCACGATTGCATCATTGATGTTCGACACACCCTTGACGCCACCGAACTGAGCAGAATTGGCCATTCTCAGCACCCTAGCTAACAAAACTTGATCCATCGCCATCTTTTTTGCCAGCTCACTAAAATCAATCTGATCGCTATTTACCATCTCAAGAAGCTCTTGAAGTACACTCTCTATTCTGGGTAGTTCATTGATTCTTGAAATCAGCCCTTGATAGCTCATATCATCCCCCGTAAGCAACATCTTTCTCATTTAATATAGGACAGAAATCACTCAACGGAACAATAAGCTAGAGCCCTCGCATACAAGCCACAGCGCAAAAAAAAGCAAATAGTTTCATATAATTGATAGCACTCACACAAATTATACATGTCAGTTCAAAGCCAGTTATTCCTTAATTGATCAAAGTACATTCATGTACTTACCTTGAGTAAAACATTCTATTGGTGGTGTTCAGTGAACCTTCAAGTTACTGCCTAAATTTGATGATATGATTTTATTTAATACCCTTAGTAACAAGCTCTCCAATCGTAATAAAAGCACCAAGATCGGTTATCGAGAAGCACAAGTATTGGAACTTCTAATCCAACACTCTCCCAATGTTGTTAAGAAATGCGACATCATTCAACATGCATGGGGAAATCAATATGTTGGCGAGACTTCTCTTGCTAAAAGTATCAGCTCACTGCGGCATGCACTGCTGAAGTTAGGTGCCAACGAATCGCCCATAGTTACCGTGCCCAAAGTAGGTTATAGACTAATTAACGACTGTATCGCTTGCGATACGCAAAAACCGGTCCAGATAGAGACCATACAAAAAGCTTTTGTCGACACATCAACACCTAAAGTCACAGTTAACGATCAACATGACACCATTTTTCACCATTACAGATTCTCTATCTGCTATCTCTCAGCTTTTATCTTATTATTTTCCTCGAGCCTACTCGCTTTTAGTAAATCTTATGGTTGGCACTGGGAAAACGTAAATAGCAAGCACTCACTAATGATAAGAAAAATAGATATGATTGATGTGATTAGTACTCCAGATACTCATCTAAGTCCTGAGCTTCTCGCCTTACTTTCCGAGCATCAATGCCACTGTGTTGTGTACTTCGAACAGAATGATCAGTATGCGGAGCTATCAGTAATGGACAGAAATAGTCGCCGCTCCATCAATATCTTTTACACTCAAGGGCAGCCACATATAGTCTCAAGCCAGATAATAGGTTTTCTTGAAGACAGTCAATTATGATCCCCTATCTGACTCTCATCTGCTCCGTAATCGTATTTCTTTTTGTCCTCGCTCTCCCTTGGTCCAATCAGGTAGAGGGAAATCACTATCAACATACCGAAGTACGTATCCAACAAAACCAGAAGGTCTTTCGCTCAGACGGGATCACCCGAATTGAAAATAATCATGTCGTCCACCTTGCTTCGCTAAAAGACAGTTCGATGCAAGATCCAGTAGTGATTCGTTTTTCTGGTAAGGCTAAGTCATTTGACCAATTTGGTTTCTCTCTGTCCGGAACACTTGATTTAATGTCAGTACAAAGTTTACGACCAGTCATAGATGATACAAGCATCTCTCCCTACCTCTTACTCAACAATGATCCCTACTCGGTAGATATTAAGATTTTATATACAGCGGAAGATTACATCCTTATCCGAGAGCAACCCAGCGGCCGAGTAAAGCTGCTGGCCAAGCGCGAACTAGCTCAATAAAGTCAATCCAACTTCGCGCAACATATTGTTATCCTTGTTAACAATCTAAACACTACAAGCATCTGATTTTAAGTTGGAATAAATTTCAATTCTTTTCAATACCTCAATATTTCTGAGTATGGAAAGGTAAACATCCTAGCGTTAACAAGTCGTTAACAACAGTGTGTAACCTCACCAACGTCACAGACATAAAGGGGAATATCCATGCCAACCATCAAAGTGCCCTTGTTCTCTATTGCTATCTTCATTTTTTCAAGCACAAGTCTTCATGCAAAGATTTATCCCGATCAGCTTGTTATTGATACGCTTGGTGAAGATATTTGCCGGTCAGAGTATCGCCCAATAAATAGGTTCGAGGCAGCTCAACACAAGGATTATCTCGTGGCTCGAATGGGCAAATGGCAAATTACTGGACTTGACGACAACTGGGTGATTATGGGCCCCGGTTACTATGGAAAAATTAAGCAGGATTTATCAAACCACCAGACTTGGTGCTACCCCAAGAAAGCCATCTCTGGCATCCCTCACTATCAATCCAGATCAATAAGCGAAGGTAATGAGCTTGATATCCAGTACCGACTTGTAACCAATCAAGAAAATTTCGTTAAACCACTTAGCTATCTAGCACACTATTTAGGTTATGCGTGGGTAGGCGGCAATCACGGCCAATATGTCGGAGAAGATATGGATATAAGGCGTGAAGGTGATAATTGGGTAATTCAAGGCAATCAAGATGGTACCTGTAACGGATATCGATGCAACGAAAAGACCAAAATGACCATAAGTAATTTTGCCTACACCCTTAATAAAGATGATTTTTGGCATGGCGACGTCACCGAGTCATCTCGCGAGCTGGTCAAAACCATTACTGCTGTGGCGAGAAACTATACCGACATCCCCCAACAGGTGGTGGTTGATCTAAAAGTTAACGAGTCTACAAACTGGTCAAAATCAAACAGCTTTGGTTTTGCGCAGAAAGTGACGACCGAAAATACCTTTAAATGGCCTCTGGTTGGCGATACTAAGCTGACCATCAACCTTGAATCCAACCAAAGCTTTGCCAGTACCAATGGCGGATCAGACAGTGAAAATATCATGCTTCAAGCAAGACCTATGGTACCCGCAAACTCTGAAATTCCAATTCGAGTTGAGCTTTATCGCGCAAGCATCTCTTACCCTTATCGTTTTGGGGCGAATATCAGCTACGACGTTACATTGAATGGGTTTTTGCGTTGGGGCGGTAATGCATGGTTTACGCATCCTAGTAATAGACCAAATCATACCCACACCTTTACCATGGGACGAGCTAGCAACCATTCTGCCGATCTTCGCTATCAATGGGATCATAGATACATTAATGGTGAAGTGAAATGGTGGGACTGGAGCTGGGCAATCAATGAATATGGCCTTGAAAATATGCAGCACACAACAGGCGCAAGTTTAAGACCATTTTACTCCTATGTCTCTGGGGAGTTTTACGCTGAGTCTCAATTTGCTGGAAGTATAGAAATAGGCCAGGCCAGCGCCATTAAAAAACAACATCTACATACAGAAAGACCTGTTGATGTGTCGAGTGACTTCGATAAGCAAGAACTCGACAGACTGGGTTTTAGCAACGCAGAATTCTCCATCAAAGTTGTCAACGAGTAAAACAGGCTCTTAAGCCAAAAAACGGAAGAGTGGCTACCTACTCTTCCGCTTTATCATTGATAGCAAAAAAGTCTAGATTATTATCAGGCTGTACTCCTACTGAGCACATCTAACATTATTTACAACTTCTACGCCACCATTACTAATTTCATCAATCTTTAGCGTGGCAAAAAATAGTTAGGTGAGTCCATAGCCTGAGCAGGGCATCCGCATGAATGAAAAATGATTCATGAAACAAGAATAAATATTATAATTTTATCCTTTTGATAATATAAAAAACCTGATATATATAATTAAAAAATCACCTTTTAACTATGCGATAGCGCAATACTAAATCGACTGCCTTGGCCAACTTGTGACGATAGTTTAATTGTCCCACCCAAGTTATCTACCATAGCCGCGGCGATTGATAGCCCTAGTCCATAACCCTCAGTGTTACTGCGACTCGTATCAACTCGATATAATCTTTCGAAAATGAGTGATTGGTATTTATACTCAATTCCAATTCCTGTATCAATAACATGAATTGCCACACCTTTATCACACGACTTTTCAATATCGACAGTAACTTGCCCACCTTCAGGTGTATATTTGATCGCGTTGTCCACTAAATTAACTAAAACTTGAGTCAGCTTATCTGGGTCTGATTCAATCACCACCTCTTCAACTGACGTAGTCATTAGAGTGATATTCTTTTGTTCAGCGACATCTTCAAACCAGCTTGATACCTTTTCTACCACCTCATTTATATTGGTTGAGACTTTTTTTATCTTACGCTTCCCTACTCTCTCATCATTTAACTTCATCAATGCGGTCAGCATATTACTAGCCTGCATCGCCTGTTCAGCGCAGTCAGCTAAAGCCTCTTTTACTTTACTCTCATCGGTATCTTCTTCACTCATGAGAGCGGTTTGCGAAGACAGCATAATTCGAGATAAAGGAGTACGAATATCATGAGCAATAGCATCAACTGTGGTGTTAAGTACTGTCGTAGTATGATGCAAACTGGTCACTGCTTCTTGAACGCTTGCACTAACAATGCTTAACCCTTGCGGTGCTTTGATCGGCTCTATACTGTCTAAATTACCGTGACGAAGCTGTTCTAACAAGTTGCCTAATGTCACCAAAGGGGTCATGGCATTGCGAATAATCCGCTGGGTAAAGATTGAAGTAATCACTAACATAACAAGCATTGCGTACAGGGTCGTTATCCAGTTTTCAAACGCAATCACGTAACGCTTTTGGTTATCAAGCACTAACCAAAAGTTCTGTGTATCGCCTTTTACTGGCACAACAAGATAAGGATTGAAAATGAAGCGTTCGATCCAATTTTCACTCTCTTGTTGCTGCGCCCTTGAACCAAGATAAGGTGAAAGCATTTCATCTCCGACGATAAGCGTTACTTGATCTGGTTTGTTAGCTTCAGTCACAAACACGCTAATCTTGTTATCAATCAAACGTTCTGGGTTTGCTTCCAGGACATGAATTAAACGTAGCGCAGAATCATATTTCAATATACGCTGATACTCCGAGGCCATAGAGGTAAGTATTTTGGTTTCAGCGCGATAAAGATCATAGAAAAAAAGCATGCCGACAGCGAGCTCTACTAGTAGCAGGCAAAACAAAAGCAAACCGATGAAGCGCAGTAATAATTTTTTTTCAGCACTGATAAGCGCCTGTTTAATGTTACGACTTGAGGACATAGCCAACTCCCCTCAATGTGTGAATCAGCGGTTTGACAAAACCTTTATCAACCTTGCTTCTTAAGCGGCAAACCAACACATCAACCACATTGGTTTGAGGATCAAACTGATGCCCCCATACTTGCTCTAGTATCGCGGTTTTTGACAACACCACCTCTGGGTTCTCCAATAAAAGTTTCATCAGTACAAACTCTCGCTGGTTTAAAGCGATAGCCTTACCCGCCCTCACTAATGAATGTTTCATCAAATCCAAAGTCAGATCATAATATTTCAGCTCATAAGACTGAGGTGAGCTTTGTTTTCCTCGGCGAAAGAGCGACTGACACCGCGCTAAAAGCTCAGGGAAAGCGAAGGGCTTCACTAAATAGTCGTCCGCGCCAGCTTTTAACCCAACGACTCTTTCCTCCACCGAATGTTTCGCGCTGAGAATAATAATTGGTGTTGTATACCCTTGGCCTCGATACTGTTCGAGCACTTCAAAACCTGTTTTCAGCGGTAACATAAGATCTAGGATAATCACGTCATAAGACTCCGTGCTTGCTTCGTGCAGCCCGTCAACACCATTAACCGTATGGGTTACTGTGCACCCCTCTTGCTGGAACCCGTTAAGCAGGAAACGGGCGATATGAGCATCATCTTCTATCAACAATATTTTCATTAGCCTTTCACTTTGATGGCGCTTGTATCAATCTACTTTATCAACAATAGTTGGTGAATTTCATCTAGATTACATTTTTGTAATCTTTGGGCAAGCTTCTGGTAATAGTGTTCTTGGTAGTCTGACTGTGTTGATAGCAACAATGTATTAGATGGAGTCATTATGAAAAACTTAAAACAAAACGCGCTAGTTACTGCTCTTGGTCTGTTCTCTGCTGCCCTATCTTTTGGCTCTGCAGCAGCAGACAAAAACCAAACTGTTTCTGTTAATCAAATTTCTTCAACAGCGGCACTCTCGCTAGTTAAGGAAGCCGTGCACAAGTGTGAGCTTGATGGATATAAAGTGACAGCAACTGTGGTTGACCTTTCTGGTAACGTACTTGCTCAGCTGCGCTCTGATGGTGCAGGCGTTCACACTCTGGAAAGCTCGCGCAAAAAAGCCTTTACCGTGGCAAGCATGAAACAGCCTTCTGGGAATCTGATGAATCTGATCGTCGACAAACCTATTCTTCAGCCACTGCAAAACATGGATGACAACTTACTGTTCTTAGCAGGTGGTGTGCCAATTCAAGTTAACAATGCCATAGTAGGTGCTATTGGCGTAGGCGGCGCACCGGGTGGTCACTTGGATACAGCCTGCGCAGAAAGCGCAATTAAAACGGTACTTTAATATCTAGGGAATACGATGCCATATTGAGTAAAGCTCTATGGCATCAGTTAGTTTAGGTCCACTCCACCTATTTTCAGTTCGGCGTTATCTAACGACTCTAGAATCCAAAGCTAGTGTATCCTATGCTTCACCACCTCAGTGTAAAATAAACAACCGACTATATAACTACTTTATTTATCGATTGGTTGTAGCTCTTGAAACAAAATTATCCCCTCAGCTTCAAAGAACAATGATCGCTGTATCTTGCAATCATTAACGCTCTTTTTTTATTACCTATCTTGTGACAAACAAAGGAAGATTTTTATTCCTTCACGTTATATACATATAAAAAATTTATATTTTAAAGATCTTGATATAAAGAAATAGATTGCATATAAAATATCTGAGGTTAAGTCATCACTTGATTAACCTAAATACTTTGATTGATCTATTAATATTGCTTCACTAGGAGAATGTTATGAACTCAATTGATTTAACACCACTTTACCGTACTACAATTGGATTTGACCGTATGGCAGCATTAATCAACAGTGCGCTGAGTTCAGATCCTATCCCCAGTGGGTATCCTCCCTACAATATTGAAATGCTAAACAATTGCGAGTACAGCATTACACTTGCAGTAGCTGGCTTTTCGCAGGACGACATCGACATCCAAGTAGAGAATGGATTGCTCACAATCAAAGGCGAGAAAGAAAGTACTGATAATGAGCAAAGTAAGCTGTTGTATCAAGGCATAGCAAATCGCTCATTTGAGCGACGCTTTAACCTCGCTGAATATGTAGAAGTCACTAGTGCCGATATGAAAGATGGGCTATTGACTGTACACCTTAAGAAAGAAATACCTGAAGCTATGAAACCAAAGCGTATTGAAATCAGTGTAAACAAAAAGGAGGCAATTGAGCATAAAAAGTAACCTGACTCGAGAGCTGCACATGCAGCTCTCACCGATACATTTTTTGAAGAATGATGTTTTCAAGGAGGATACAATGACTGTTTGCCCATCTTGTAAAACCGAAATGATTTCGAGAAATGGCATTCATGTTTGCCCTAGAAATGAGATTGGTGATTGCGCTTTTGACGCTTATACCGAACTCAAACAAGGTTATTATCTTAAACCTAAACTCCAAAATATTCCCGACCAATGGGCGATTCGGCAACCTAGCCGCCCCATATGTAATACGATAATTTAACAGATCGTAATTCTCGATGCGTAAAGATCAAGCGGGCCAAGTGCCCGTTTGCTATCTTTTTATCTCCATAATTCTGAACGCTTGATCCGATTCAGAGTAAATTCAGGCTTAACGATCAAACCAATACCAAGTTAGTAAAGATTGTCACACAATTGATTGAAATGGTTGATTAGTTTTGCAAAGACTTTAACACCTTAGACTGGCCGTAGATTTGAGCAAACTCTTGCAAGTTTAGCCCCGCCTTATTACGTAGCTCTGGCGAGCATTTAGCTTGGTAGAGATCGCTAGCAATACTGATTTCACGTTTTATCAGTGCGCCCATGAGGGCAGTGTGACCGCGTTTATCTTGCAAACAGGCATTAGCACCGGAGTCCAAAAGTAAGCGCACACTTTCTTTATTACCGCTGTAAGCAGCTACCATCAAGGCGGTATAGCTTTGGTTGTTGCGTTGGTCAACCGGAAAGCCCTGCGATACAAACGTCTCCAGCACCTCATTGTCACCTATTCGCGCTGCATCAAAAAATAGCTCCACCAAAGCTTGGTATTCTTCTTCCACCTTGGTTTCTGCGGCTAGTAAGTTAAATGACAGGCTGATCGAGAAAAGAACTGAGCTTAGTAATACTAGTGTTTTCATTTTCTTACCCTATAAAAATGGCCTGTGGGAGCCCTGATTTTCGGGCAGAAAAGAGCAGATACACCTCCCGCAGGCCAAAATTTATTCCTACATCATGGCTTTACTTTTAACACTCGCAAGGTCGGTATGGGTCGCCTTGGCAAGGCGCGTCCCATAATCTTTATCTGCGCGATAGAAGAAGCTGACCATAGTTTCCTTAACGTCTTTATCTAAAACTTGGTTTAAATCACCAGCCAAGTTAGCAATCAGATCGCTTTGATCTTGATAACTCATACTGCGATATAAAACACCAGCTTGATAATAATCACGAGGATTGTTGATTGCCTTTTGAATCACAGTGCCAGACAAAGGAGTTTGAACCGCTTTAAATTGCGTATCTTCAGACAAATCGAGTTGGCGACTCGGCTCATAATTCACATCCCCATTTGCCTTTTTAGCCTTATTACTTAGGCCATTTTGGTTATGATTATTCACCGTCGCGAGCGGACGATTGACTGGCAATTGAAATAGATTTGCACCTAAGCGGTAAAGCTGAGTGTCAGCGTAAGCAAACAAACGGCCTTGCAAAAGACGATCTTCAGATGGCTCGATTCCCGGAATAAGATTTGACGGCGCAAAGGCTGACTGCTCGGTATCTAGAAAGAAGTTTTCAGGTATCCGGTTAAGCGTCATAGTACCGACTTTTTTATCCGGTACGTTAAGCCAAACTTTAGTCGCATCAAGGCCATTATAATCGAGCTTACTGAGCTCTTCTGGTGACAGCACCTTGACATACAAATCCCATTTCGGGTAGTTACCACGACTGATTTCGGTATATAAATCATTAGTCAGATGATTAAAGTCCTGACTTTGCACTTTAGCTACTTCATTTGGGCGAAGGTTCTCTACACCTTGCTGACTCTTCCACTCAAACTTTACATAATTAACATCACCTTGGGTGTTAATCCATTTGTAAGCGTGGACACCAAAACCATTCATGGTGCGGTAACTAGCAGGCGTACCCAGATTACTATACACCCAAGTCAACATATTGGTTGAGCTTGGCTCATGACTAAAGAAGTCAAAAAATCGGTTTGGATCCTGAACGTTGGTCACAGGCGATGGTTTAAGAGAATGCACCATATCCGGAAATTTAATCGAATCACGGATGAAAAACACTGGTAGGTTATTACCTACTAGGTCCCAGTTGCCTTGCTCAGTGTAAAACTTGGTAGCAAAACCACGTGGATCGCGAAGGGTTTCAGGGGAACCTTTTGAGTGAACCACCGTCGAGAAGCGCACAAATACAGGTGTCACCTTACCACTTTCAGTAAAAGGAGCCGATGCAGTCAGCTGACTAAAATCACCTGAGGCAACAAACTCACCGTGAGCCCCTGTACCACGTGCATGGACTACACGCTCTGGGATACGTTCTCTGGCAAAGCGCTGCAGCTTCTGGATAAGATGAACGTCTTGCAATAATACGCTGCCGTTTTCTCCAGCAACGATTGAATTCTGATTGTCTCCAACTGGTGCGCCATTATCTCTTGTCAGAGTTTGCGCTTGTATCGATGCGCTAAACACGCCCACTGTAATAAACAAAGATATTTTTGACATCTGCATGGCTGCTCTCCAATGCATACTAACCCATTGACTCATCGAGTAGTCAATAGATACTCAAAAGCCCTTTTCCGCCCGAAAAACACTATATCTTCAATGGTTAAGTTTGTTTAATGGGAAACAACAATAGAATCAATAGGGATAATCGATGAAATTTTTCAGAGAGGCACTTGACCGCTTTTACACCAATTATTAGGAGAGCAGCCTGCAAGGGAATGTCCCAAAGTGGGTTATGTGTCGAGGTTAGAACAAAGATCTTGGGGTAGATTTGGTATAGAAAAACTCATGGGTAACAAGAAGCAAGACCTGCCCAGTGAGTTTTCAAAAAACCTTCATTTTCACTACATTAATAGTCATTATGCAACGGTGCACTATAGGTTGAAAACTGTTACGATCTTCTCACGATCAGTTGAAAGGATAAATATAATGACAACAATTGCTTACCTAACCATAGAGAGTATTGAAGGCGGCTTATTATCGATGGCTTGTAATACCCCAGATTCAATGGGTAATGGCTATCAAAGTGGCCATGAAAACGAGATTACAGTTCTAGGCTTTTCGCATAACATGTCATGGGAGAACCGTTCAGTTCATTCACCTATTCAAATCGTTAAAAAAGTAGATAAATCGAGTCCACTAATATCACAGGCATGCTCAGATGGAGCTGAATTAAAGTGTCAGCTTACTTTCTATCGCAATTCTCCTAGAGGCGGTACACAAGAAAAGTTTTACCAAATTGACTTAATTGGCGCTTTGATTAGAAATGTAAATATCGAAATGCCCAACGTGGCTCATTTT
>NZ_JAKRGI010000023.1:0-64442 GCF_022347625.1 Vibrio sp. Of14-4
CTTTATCAGACTCTAATAGATGGCGCGCTCGGAAGGATTCGAACCTTCGACCGCCTGGTTCGTAGCCAGGTACTCTATCCAGCTGAGCTACGAGCGCGCTAATGTTCCCGCAGGAACTTTGTGAAGTATATCACGTAAAGTTTTGTTTAAAACAAAAAAATTGACTCGAGGCCAATTAATGGCGGTGAGGGAGGGATTCGAACCCTCGATGCGGCTACAAACCGCATACTCCCTTAGCAGGGGAGCGCCTTCAGCCTCTCGGCCACCTCACCGATTTATTCCTTGGTAAGGAATGGCGCGCTCGGAAGGATTCGAACCTTCGACCGCCTGGTTCGTAGCCAGGTACTCTATCCAGCTGAGCTACGAGCGCGCAATAATCACTGTTTTAAACTTACTCTAATAAGAGCAAAGCAAGAATGGCGGTGAGGGAGGGATTCGAACCCTCGATGCGGCTACAAACCGCATACTCCCTTAGCAGGGGAGCGCCTTCAGCCTCTCGGCCACCTCACCATCTTGCGGAGGCTCATATTACGATTTACCAAAAATATGTCAAACATTTTCTTGGTAAAAATCATAAAAACCTTTCCAAACGTCGGCAATTTAATCAAAGCGATGCTAATTCACTCTTTTATCTAAAAATGAGTTTTATTAATTGCATAAAAAAGACCAACATAAGTCGGCCTTTTTTATCTCACTAGTAATTACCTGAAGTCGTATTACCATTGCCTTTTTCAGCTTGAATACGCATGTAAATTTCTTCACGGTGAACAGACACTTCTTTAGGTGCATTAACACCAATACGAACCTGATTACCTTTTACGCCCAGTACAGTGACTGTGACTTCATCGCCGATCATGAGAGTTTCGCCTACGCGGCGAGTTAAAATTAGCATTCTGTGCTCCTTGAGTAATCTCTGATTTTTCTTGCTACGAGGCTATTATCCAACAAAAGTTATATTTTCGTAAACTTTATTCTCAAACCTGATTAACTAGAACATACCCGTTTGGAATGATAGTTAATCGCTTGCGCTGAGACAAAGTACGCATGATGCAATATGTTTGCAGCTTTGTCGATGCTTTCTGAGGACAACACCCATGTCAATGAACCTTGGTTAACACTAGAGTGAATAACTTTAATACCTTGTTCAGCCAATAACGCATCAGATAACTCGAGCAATCCATGAAGCTGTTGACCAACGAGTGTCAGCAAGCTAACCTCTTCACTTATAATGATTTTATCACCAAAAATCAGTTCCAGTTTGGCATAAGCTTCATGTTTTATGATTATAGTCATCCCATCTTTGTGCTCAGACGCGCTCCAGATGTGGACTCCCAACATTTTACACTGTCTTTCAAAACTGAGGTAATCGTCATTGGCTAGATTAATGCAAATCATTTGACGCTGAATAGCAATACCACACAGAGGTTGCTCAGGTTCATTTCCTTTTAACAAACTTCCTTCTGAGGGGCTAAATGTCGATAAAACACGCAGTGGAACATAATTTTTCCTAGCATACTGCACAGATGGCAAATGAAGTACTTTTGCCCCTCGATAAGCCATTTCCTCCATTGATACACAATCAATGACATCAATTTTTCTCGCTTCCGGAACAACATTGGGGTCACAAGTGTATATACCATCCACATCAGTAAAAATTTGGCACTCATCAGCTTGTAGCGCACCAGCTAATGTCACAGCACTGGTATCTGAACCACCACGACCCAAGGTGGTGATATCCCCATATTGGTTAACCCCTTGAAACCCAGCCACTATGACTATCACATCTTGTGATAATAGTGCATCAATAGCAGAGGTATCAATGCTCAAGATCGAGGCGTTATTATGCTGATGATCAGTAATAATATTTGCCTGTACACCAGTCAAAGAACGTGATGAATAACCTTGTTTATTTAAGGCCATCGCTAATAGAGCCATTGATACCTGTTCACCAGTAGAAAGCAGGACGTCAAGCTCTCGAGCTGTGGGCACACTATCAATTTGCTTGGCTAAATCCATTAACCGATTAGTTTCTCCTGACATTGCTGACACAACGACAACAATTTGATTACCTTGATTTTTTGCCTTGATGATATGCTCAGCTACTCTATGAATATTTTCAATTGTTCCAACAGAGGTTCCGCCAAACTTTTGCACGATAAGGGGATGTTTCACCAGTCTTCACCTTCCCAAGACCATAGTCTTACTCGCACCACGAACTATTACCATATAACTGCTTGTGGTAGTAACAAAAAACGCCAAGAATTCTAAGACATCTAGGGGAGTGCCTGATTATTCACTTGGCTAGCTCAAAAAATTACGCTCAACCAGGTTAGGTTGAGCGTAAAAGTTTATAGACGTTCTTCTAGCCAAGGCTGAACTGTCTTTATAGCTTGTGGGAGTGCCGCAATATCACTACCCCCTGCTTGAGCCATATCTGGACGTCCACCACCTTTACCACCGACCTGTTCAGCAA
This sequence comes from Vibrio sp. Of14-4, assembly GCF_022347625.1. NCBI lineage: Bacteria > Pseudomonadati > Pseudomonadota > Gammaproteobacteria > Vibrionales > Vibrionaceae > Vibrio > Vibrio sp. Of14-4. The sequence goes on from NZ_JAKRGI010000023.1 coordinate 2,474, forward strand.
CCATTTTAACCAAATCTCCAGCCTTGACTTTACCGACTAGATCCTTAGTTACTCCAGCGATTAAGCCTATTTTGCCATCATTAACATTGGCTAACATGACAACACCGCTGCCCAACTGATTTTTGATATCATCTACCATGGTACGTAAATTTTTACTATCCGCACCTTCCATTTCAGCAATGAGAACTTTAATACCGTTGATTTCTTGAGCTTTGCCCATAATGTTGGCACTTTCTGCTGCCGCCATTTTGTCCTTAAGCTTTTGGATCTCTTTCTCTAGCGCTTTGGACTTATTAGCCGACTCCACCAACTTCTCTTCGTATTTAGCTTGCTGCATTTCAATGGTATCCAGCGCCGCTTCACCTGTTACTGCCTCTATACGGCGAATGCCTGCCGCTATCCCACCTTCAGAAGTGATCTTGAATAAGCCGATATCACCGGTGTTTGATGCGTGAATACCACCACAGAGCTCGGTAGAGAAATCTCCCATTGAAAGCACGCGAACCTCATCATCGTACTTCTCGCCAAACAAGGCCATTGCACCTTTTTGTTTAGCCGATTCTATATCCATGATTTGCGTTTCAATGACGTGGTTACGGCGGATTTGAGAATTAACCAATCGCTCCACCTGTTTAAGTTCAGCAGGTGTTACCGCTTCTAAGTGAGAAAAGTCAAAGCGTAGGTTTTCTGGCTTAACCAAGGAGCCTTTTTGCGTAACATGCTCTCCCAAAACTTGACGAAGTGCAGCATGCAGAAGGTGGGTGGCGGAATGGTTTAGCGAGATTGCAGCACGTCGCTTTGCATCAACCAAAGTTTCTACTTTGTCATCTTTGGCTAACACACCTTCTGCTAATACACCATAATGAGCAATGGCATTACCTAGCTTCTGTGTATCTTCTACTTTAAAAACACCCGATTGAGTTTTCAGCACACCTGTATCACCACACTGACCACCAGACTCTGCGTAAAAAGGCGTCTCATCTAAGATAACTATTGCTTTATCACCCGCTGATAATGACTCAGCCACTTCACCATCAACAAACATTTCGGTCACAGTGCTACTTCCTTGAGTGGCGAGGTAACCGCAAAAGTCAGAATGTGTTTGGGTTTTGATTGTCGCGTTGTAATCAGTACCGAACTGACCAGCTTCACGAGCGCGCTGACGCTGAGCTTCCATAGCCTCTTCGAAGCCTTGCTCATCAATCGAAAATTCACGCTCACGCGCAACATCGTTGGTTAAGTCTGCGGGGAAGCCATAGGTATCATAAAGCTTAAATACGGTTTCCCCATCAAGAACCTTGCCCTCTAGATTATCCAGAGCTTCATTGAGGATAGTCATGCCGCGCTCTAGGGTACGACCAAAGTTTTCTTCCTCAATTCTCAGCACTTTTTCTACAACCGCTTGCTGTTTCTTGAGCTCTTCACCAGCAGAGCCCATCACATCAGCCAAAACTCCAACAAGCTTATGGAAAAACACACCCTGAGCACCGAGTTTATTACCGTGGCGAACCGCACGACGAATAATACGACGCAAAACATACCCACGGCCTTCATTGGACGGCATAACACCATCGACAATCAAAAATGCACACGAACGAATGTGATCAGCAATTACTCGCAATGATTGGTTTGACAAATCTTGATAGCCAATCGTCTGCGCTGCTGCTTGAATAAGCTTTTGGAATACATCGATTTCATAGTTTGAGTGGACGCCTTGCATAATAGCTGAAATGCGCTCGATGCCCATTCCTGTATCGACCGCAGGCTTAGGCAAAGGCTCCATCGTACCATCAGCATGACGGTTAAACTGCATAAATACGTTATTCCAGATCTCGATAAAACGATCACCGTCTTCTTCCGGAGTACCAGGACGTCCGCCCCAAATGTGCTCGCCGTGATCATAAAAGATCTCGGTACATGGTCCACAAGGGCCTGTATCTCCCATGGTCCAGAAATTGTCTGACTCGTATTGTTTACCGCCCTTTTTATCACCGATACGCACAATACGATCAGCAGGAACACCGACTTGTTTGTTCCAAATTTCAAAGGCTTCATCGTCTGTTTCATAGACGGTGACCAAAAGACGATCTTTAGGCAGCTTTAGAGTCTCAGTTAAGAATTCCCAAGCATAAGCAATCGCATCTTGTTTAAAGTAGTCACCAAAACTGAAGTTACCCAGCATTTCGAAGAAGGTATGATGGCGGGCAGTAAAACCAACGTTTTCTAGATCGTTATGTTTACCACCAGCACGTACACAACGCTGAGCGGTCGTTGCTCGAGTGTAGGCTCGTTTCTCTGCACCTAAAAAGCAATCTTTAAATTGGTTCATACCTGCGTTTGTAAATAACAGGGTTGGATCGTTGTGTGGGACCAAAGATGAACTATCTACTATTTGGTGTCCCTTGCTTTCAAAGAATTTGAGGAACGCATTACGAACCTCGTCAGTGCTCATGTACATGCAGCGCTTCCTAGAAATAATCGAGTTAGAATTTTGCGCTATTGTAGATCATGCCAAGCTCCACGACTAGGCCCTGTTGATCTTTCACGCACTATTTTTCCAAAGCTTGGCAAATATTAGGATCTAAGTTATCTGTTAATCGGAAATGCACGAGTTTGTCGTTAGGCAGGTATACGAAGTGGAGAAAAGAGTGTGGGCTTGTAAACTCGTTAACAAAACCATTGTTAGGCTTAATCATATTCATTTTTGCCTAACGCATATTCTATCTGTTCAAAGGTAAAACCTCGATATTGAAAAAAACGAACTTGCTTAGCATATTGCTTTGGATCTTCAGCCTTTTGGCCATGAAATTTTTTTTCACCAACTTGTTTAGCCAATTCAAACCAATCTTGTGATTCTTCTTCCATCGCCAGATCGATTATCGCCTCTGTTACTCTTTTCTGCTTTAGTTCTTGGCGAATACGTCTCTCTCCATGTCCTTTATAAACATGTTGTCTTACTTGGCTTTTAGCATAGCGAAGATCATCGAGGTAGTTATGATCAAGGCAAAATTTTATCGCTTCATAAACTGTATTTTCATCGAAACCTTTATAAATAAGTTTTTGACTAAGTTCATACTCACCATGATCTCGTCGACTCAAGAGTTGCATCGCAACCTCTTTGGCAGATAAAGATGGCAAGGCTCTTTTAAACATAAGCTTCCTAAAATTGGGTATAAAAAAGCCCCACTCAGCTGGCAGGGCTCATAATCATTATAACGGTATAATAACTTACAACTCTTCTTTCTCTGGCATTTGCTCTAACTCAGCGTCATCAGCTTGAATTTCAGCGGGAGAAAGCAGCATATCGCGCAGCGTAGCATCAATAGTTTGCGAAACATTCACATTTTCACGCAAGAACTTGGCTGCATTCGCTTTACCTTGGCCAATTTTATCACCATTGTAGCTATACCAAGCACCAGCTTTCTCAATCAGTTTGTGTTTCACACCCAAATCAATCAGCTCACCTTCACGGTTAAACCCTTGACCATACATAATCTGAGTTTCCGCTTGTTTAAATGGCGCTGCGATCTTGTTCTTAACCACTTTGATACGAGTTTCGTTACCGACAACTTCATCGCCTTCTTTGATTGAACCTGTACGACGAATATCAAGGCGAACTGAAGCATAGAATTTAAGTGCATTACCACCTGTTGTGGTTTCAGGGTTGCCAAACATCACACCTATTTTCATACGAATTTGGTTAATGAAGATACACATACAGTTTGACTGCTTAAGGTTACCCGTTAGTTTACGCATAGCTTGCGACAGCATACGAGCCTGAAGACCCATGTGGCTGTCACCCATTTCGCCTTCAATTTCTGCTTTTGGCGTTAACGCAGCAACAGAGTCGACTACCATAACGTCAATCGCACCAGAGCGAGCTAATGCATCACAAATTTCAAGTGCTTGCTCACCAGTGTCCGGCTGAGATACTAATAAGGCATCTATATCGACGCCCAACTTTTTCGCATAAACAGGGTCAAGTGCATGCTCTGCATCAATAAAAGCACAAGTTTTGCCTTCACGTTGAGCAGCGGCAATAAGTTCAAGAGTGAGTGTGGTTTTACCTGATGACTCAGGACCATAGATTTCGACAATGCGCCCCATAGGAAGACCACCAGCACCTAACGCAATATCAAGAGAAAGTGAACCAGTAGAGATGGTTTCTACATCCATGGCACGGTTATCGCCAAGACGCATGATAGAACCTTTACCGAATTGTTTTTCAATCTGACCAAGTGCTGCCGCGAGCGCTTTCTGTTTGTTATCGTCCATCATTTTCTCCACTTCACTCATCACGTTGATTGATGATATTTGAATGCTTATTACTGCGTCAGAGCTATTCTGAGCCATCGATACAAATTATTATACTGTTGATTCATACAGTGTCCATAGCTATAGAGATTTTTTTTGTATCTCATCTGCATCTTGTTAATTTTTGTGAGTTTAATTTTAACTCTTCAGTTTTTCATACAATACTTGCAACGCAAAGGTTACCGCTTGCTGTCGTACTTCTGCTCTATCACCAGAAAAACATTGGGTATCAACTTTTAGCCATCCTTGGTCATCGGCCCATGCAAAACATACTGTCCCGACGGGCTTTTCTGCACTGCCTCCATCAGGTCCAGCCACACCACTAATGGAAACACCAATGTTGGCATTAGAATACTTAAGCGCTCCTTGCACCATTTCCACCGCCGTCATCTCACTAACCGCACCATGAGATTGAATGGTGTCTTCAGCAACCCCTAGCATCTCGACTTTAGCGGCATTGCTATAGGTAACAAAAGCACGATCAAACCAAGCAGAGCTTCCAGGTATATCCGTGATGGCTGCAGACACACCACCTCCAGTACAGGACTCTGCCGTTGTGAGGAGTAATTGATGGTATTTTAGACACTCCCCCAAGTTTGCCGATAAGATTTGCTGTGATTCCATATCTAAAAACCTCATTGTGACTTTTCGCCAAATCATGATTAACGTATCCTAAGCCGCAATAGACACAAACGAAAGAAATTACCCGTGAAAGCTGAACAAAAACACACTCCCATGATGCAGCAATATCTCAAGCTTAAGGCTGAGAATCCGGACATCTTGTTATTTTATCGGATGGGGGATTTCTATGAACTTTTTTATGATGATGCCAAGCGTGCCTCCCAACTGCTTGAGATTTCATTAACAAAACGCGGAGCATCAGCTGGTGAACCTATTCCAATGGCGGGGGTGCCATTTCATGCTGTGGAAGGCTATCTTGCAAAATTAGTTCAGTTGGGAGAGTCTGTCGCTATCTGTGAACAGATTGGCGATCCTGCTACAAGTAAAGGGCCTGTAGAGCGAAAGGTGGTGCGCATTGTTACCCCCGGAACCGTGACCGATGAGGCGCTACTTTCTGAGCGTATTGATAACCTCATCGCAGCTATCTATCACCAAGACGGTAAATTTGGTTATGCGACTCTAGATGTCACGTCAGGGCGCTTCCAATTGACAGAACCCCAAACAGAAGAAGCGATGGCTGCTGAGCTGCAACGCACTTCACCAAAAGAATTGCTGTTTCCTGAAGACTTTTCCCCCGTTGAGCTCATGGCCTCGCGCAATGGTAATCGCCGCCGACCAATTTGGGAGTTTGAGCTCGATACCGCCAAGCAGCAACTTAACCAGCAATTTGGTACCAGAGATTTGGTTGGATTTGGGGTCGAAAATGCGACGCTCGGACTATGCGCTGCTGGATGTTTGATCCAATATGTCAAAGACACCCAACGCACCGCACTACCCCATATACGTTCTCTTACCTATGATCAGCAAGATAGTTCAGTGATCCTCGATGCCGCAACTCGGCGTAATTTAGAAATCACCCAAAACCTTGCTGGTGGATCAGAAAATACGCTAGCAGAAGTCTTGGATCGCAGCGCCACAGCGATGGGAAGCCGAATGTTAAAGCGCTGGTTACATCAACCAATGCGAGACATCAAAACATTAAATCATCGCCTTGATGCAATTAGCGAGCTCAAAGAGCTGGCTTTGTTCTCAGAGCTTGAACCTATCCTCAAACAAATTGGTGATATTGAACGTATCTTAGCGCGTCTTGCGCTTCGCAGTGCTCGCCCTAGAGATCTGGCACGCCTGCGCCACGCGATGCAGCAGTTACCTGACTTGGCTGACACCATGGGTACCTTGGCTCATCCATACCTGACTAAGCTTGCCAATTATGCCGCGCCGCAGCAAACCGTTTGTGAATTACTTGAACGAGCCATAAAAGAGAATCCTCCTGTTGTAATCAGAGATGGCGGTGTAATTGCAGAGGGGTATAACCAAGAACTTGATGAATGGCGTAAATTGGCCGAAGGGGCAACCGAATATCTCGACAAACTTGAACAAGATGAAAGAGAACGTCATGGTATCGATAGTTTAAAAGTCGGTTACAACAATGTTCATGGCTTCTTTATCCAAGTCAGCCGGGGACAAAGTCATTTAGTTCCCCCTCATTATGTTCGTCGCCAAACATTAAAAAACGCTGAACGCTATATTATTCCTGAGCTCAAAGAGCATGAAGATAAAGTTCTCAATTCGAAATCCAAAGCATTGTCGCTCGAAAAGCAGTTATGGGAAGAGCTGTTTGACCTATTGCTGCCTAATCTAGAAAAACTGCAAAATCTGGCTTCAGCAGTATCACAAATCGATGTACTGCAAAATCTTGCTGAGCGTGCAGATAGCCTTGATTATTGTCGTCCGATCTTAACAGATGATACTGGCATCCATATTCAAGCCGGTCGCCACCCAGTGGTTGAGCAGGTATTGGATGAGCCTTTCATCGCCAATCCAATAGAACTCAATTCGAAGCGAAAAATGTTGATTATTACTGGTCCCAATATGGGGGGTAAATCGACTTATATGCGCCAGACAGCACTCATTGCCTTAATGGCTCATATTGGCTCATACGTTCCTGCTGAGTCCGCTCAAATTGGCTCCATTGATCGAATATTTACCCGTATTGGCGCTTCAGACGACCTAGCATCCGGGCGCTCTACTTTTATGGTTGAAATGACAGAAACTGCCAATATTTTACATAATGCGACGACCAAAAGTTTAGTTCTTATGGATGAAATTGGAAGAGGAACAAGTACTTATGACGGCTTGTCGCTTGCGTGGGCTAGCGCGGAGTGGTTAGCAAAACAATTAGGAGCAATGACCTTATTTGCAACTCACTACTTTGAGTTAACTGAGTTGCCAAATCAGATACAACACTTAGCTAACGTACACTTAGATGCCGTTGAACACGGTGACAGTATTGCTTTCATGCATTCAGTACAAGAAGGGGCTGCAAGTAAGTCCTATGGTCTTGCTGTCGCTGCGCTTGCCGGTGTACCAAAAAGCGTGATTAAAAATGCACGCGTCAAGCTATCTCAATTGGAACTGCTCAGCAAGACTGAAAGTAAACCTAACCCCAGCTTAGGTGATAGTGCAAACCAACTCAGTCTCATACCAGAGCCAAGTGAAGTTGAAGAGAAGCTGGCCAATATTAACCCTGACGATCTTACACCGCGCCAAGCTCTAGAAGAGCTTTATAGGCTGAAAAAGCTGTTATGACCAGAATAAAAATGGGCTGCGGTAGCAGCCCATTTTTTACCTACAGCTTTCTTCGAAGCAAAAGTAAAGCAATGGTCAAGAAAACAATACTTGGCATGACGGCGCCAAAGACTGGAGGGATACTGTATACCAAACTCAATGGACCAAAAAACTCACTGGATATATAAAAAGTAAATCCAGCCACAACACCAGAGAGAATCCGAGCTCCCATAGTCACGCTGCGCAATGGTCCAAAAATAAACGACAGCGCCATCAGCATCATCACTGCGATGGAAAAAGGTTGAGTCACTTTTCTCCATAATGCCAATTCATACCGCGAAGAATCTTGCTCCGAGTCCTTAAGATAGTGAACATAATCAAACAAGCCTCCCAGAGAAAGTTCTTCAGGCTTGACCGTAACTACCGCAAGCTTGTCTGGAGCAAGTGAGGTCGTCCAGCGGTATTCTGGAAGATTGGTCTTGGATATTTCAACGTCATCAACCATTTCTGTCACCTGGACATTCTTCATTAACCAATTGTTATCGGATAGATAATCGACTTGCTCTGCATAGACAACCGTTTCCAATTGCTTATCCGAATTAAATCGCCACATGTTCAGCCCATACAACTTGTCATCATCAATTTTGCCTATGAAGATAAAGTCATTAGCATCTCGGGCCCACACACCAGTCCGTACCGACATAATTGCGCCGCCAGATGTACTAAATGCACGTAGATCTCGCGCCATTTTTTGTGCTTGTGGTGCGCCCCACTGACCAAGTAACGTCACCAATACCATAAGGGGGACAGCCGTTTTAAGCACTGACAAACCAATATCGAGTTTGGAATAACCTGCCGCCTGCATAACAACTAACTCAGAACTGGATGCTAGCATACCAAGCCCAATCAGAGCTCCTAGCAAAGCTGCCATAGGGAAAAACATTTCAATATCACGAGGGATGCTCAGAATCACATAGAACAGAGCTTGCAGTAAATCATAGCTACCCTGACCAACCTTACGTAGCTGCTCTACGTATTTAATGATCGAAGAAAGGCCGACAAAGGTTGCTAGCACCAATGATGTAGTGGCAATAATCGTTTTGCCGATATAAAGATCAAGAATTTTAAACACGGCTTAGGCTGCCTTCTTTCTTTGTCTGATTTTGTCTTTTAGTCGCCGAATAAAAATGCTATCGAGCGAGTTGATTCCGATCGCGGTCAATAACAGGGCCGCATTAATTGGCCACATGCCGATGAAAGCCGGAATAGAACCATCTTCCAATGCTGATTTGGTTGCACTTATAGACAAGAAATAAGCCAAGTAAATCAAAATGGCAGGCCCCATTTTAGCAAAACGACCTTGACGGGGATTCACGGCAGATAACGGCACAACTAGCATGGTTAGAAGCGGTATACATACAACGAGTGAAATCCGCCATTGTAATTCAGCTTGAGCACGAGGATCAGGGTTAGAAATAAGTTGCAGAGTTGGAATCGCTTCCCAATCACGGCCTTGAGGCTTAACGTCACGTTGGCCAATTAAACCCTCATATTGTTTAAAATCAGTGACCATATAGTCAAGGCGAGTCGGTACCCCTTCATAACGAACACCGTCGTACATGCGGATTACTTGTCTCCCGTCACTAAGCTCCTTAACTTCCCCTGACTGTGAAAAAGACACACTTGGTAAGATAGAGTCACGTGGACGCATTTGAGCAACAAAAACATTCTTGAGTTTTTTGTCCTCAATGTCATCGATAAAGACGACTGAAGAGCCATCCGGTGTTCCTTGGAATTGCCCCTTCTGGAGCATATCAACATTGTTTTCAGCAGCAACTTCTTCTTCGAGCTGGATGAGTCGTTCTTGACTCACTGGTGAGAAAACAAACGCATTGGCACCGGCTAGTAAACCAGTAATCACTGCCAAATAAAGCGCAGCCCGAATAAGGAATTTATTGCCAATCCCCGTAGCGTTCATAACGGTAATTTCACTTTCCGCGTACAAACGACCAAAGGTCAGCAAAATCCCGAGGAACAAACTTAATGGCAGCATTAACAGCCCCATAGAAGGCATACTCAAGCCGACATAGTGCATTACCAATGAGGCTGGGATATCTCCATCTGAAGCCTCAGCTAAAACCTTGATCAGTTTTTGACTTAAAAAGACCAAGAATAGAATGAAAAATATCGCCAATTGGCTTTTGAGTGTCTCGCGGATCAAATATCTAACAATAATCACGCTGAAATTACCTATACAAAACTTGTTTTTTTAACTGAATCACTATAATTTCCCGTTGAACCTTTTATTATTTGAAATTTTGGCTAACTGTTAACGCGCTTATTTACAAAGTCATTCCAAACATGGAATCAACAAGTAAGACGCCATTATCTAACATTTAGTTCGATTTGTCTTCAGGATGTAGGAGTACGCATGGAGTTCAGTGTAAAAAGTGGTAGCCCAGAGAAGCAACGTAGTGCTTGTATTGTTGTGGGTGTATTCGAGCCACGCCGTCTCTCTCCAGTTGCTGAACAGCTAGATAAGATCAGCGACGGCTATATCAGTTCACTACTTCGCCGTGGTGATCTGGAAGGAAAACCTGGACAGATGCTACTGCTGCATCAAGTGCCTGGTGTGCTGTCAGAACGTGTTTTGCTTGTCGGTTGTGGTAAAGAGCGTGAACTGGGTGAACGCCAGTATAAAGAAATTATTCAAAAAACGATCAACACTCTCAATGAAACAGGCTCAATGGAAGCCGTTTGTTTCCTAACTGAGTTGCATGTTAAGGGACGCGATACCTATTGGAAAGTACGTCAAGCCGTTGAAGCAACCAAAGACAGCTTGTATACCTTTGATCAATTCAAAAGTATTAAGCCAGAGACTCGTCGGCCACTACGTAAACTCGTATTCAATGTACCTACTCGACGCGAGCTCAATTTAGGCGAAAAAGCCATCACACATGGACTCGCCATTGCTTCAGGTGTCAAAGCGGCCAAAGATCTTGGTAATATGCCACCTAATATTGCCAACCCAGCTTACTTGGCTTCTCAAGCACGCCGTCTTGCTGATGACTATGAGACAATCACAACCAAGATCATTGGCGAGCAAGAAATGGAAAAGCTAGGTATGACTTCTTACCTAGCGGTAGGCCGAGGCTCAAAAAATGAGTCTATGATGTCCATCATGGAGTACAAAGGAAGCACTGATCCAGAAACCAAACCTATTGTTCTGGTCGGTAAAGGTCTAACATTTGACTCTGGCGGTATTTCGCTTAAACCCGGCGAAGGCATGGATGAAATGAAGTACGACATGTGTGGTGCCGCTTCCGTGTTTGGTGCCATGAAATCACTAGCCAAGCTTAACTTGCCTATCAATGTTATTGGTGTACTTGCTGGCTGTGAAAACATGCCCGGCAGTAACGCTTATCGCCCAGGCGATATCCTGACAACAATGTCAGGCCAAACCGTTGAAGTACTCAACACAGATGCTGAAGGTCGCTTGGTTCTATGTGACGCCCTTACCTATGTGGAGCGATTCGACCCAGACTGTGTGGTCGATGTTGCTACTCTGACCGGAGCATGTGTGATTGCACTAGGTCATCATATCAGTGGCGTACTCTCCAATCACAACCCACTTTCCCATGAGTTGATCAATGCTTCTGAACAATCAAGTGATCGCGCTTGGCGTCTGCCCATGGCAGATGAGTATCATGAGCAACTAAAAAGCCCATTTGCGGATATGGCCAATATTGGTGGCCGTCCTGGCGGTACCATTACCGCAGGGTGCTTCCTGTCTAAATTTGCTAAAAAGTACCATTGGGCGCACATCGATATTGCTGGAACGGCTTGGAAATCAGGCGCAGCTAAAGGAGCGACAGGTCGTCCTGTCTCAATGCTTGTCCAATTTGTACTTAACCGAAGTGGCCAAGAAACGGAAGAATAATTTCCAAACATAAAAGGGCCGCAAGGCCCTTTTTTAATTCAGTAGTATGTTATGTCCAATGCAACCTTTTACATTATTGATCCCGACTCTCCTCAAGCAGACTCTAGTGGTTTTTTGCAATATATTGTTTTTTTAGCGGGTCACTTTGCCGCCCAAGGAGCAAAGGTATATCTAAATTGCGAAGATAAACATCAAGCTGAGCAATTAGCAGAGCTTTTTTGGCAAGTCGATGCTAAGCAGTATATCGCGCATAACTTAGTCGGAGAAGGGCCGAAATACGGCACCAATATCGAGATCGGATACCAAGAGGTAAAACCTTCTTGGAATCGCCAGCTAGTGATAAACTTGGCTAAAAATAAGACAACCTTTGCGAATAAGTTTGCAGAGGTGGTAGACTTCGTCCCTTGCGATGAAAAAGCCAAGCAACTCGCACGAGAAAGGTATAAAATCTATCGCCAAGCTGGCTTCCAGCTACAAACGATCGAAATAGATCATAACCCGTAATTCAATCCTTATAGTTAAGTCGATCTTGCTTGAGATCACTCACTTATAAAGATTGATAACGATTAAATTTAACCAGAACCAATCTTCGAATGGTTGGACTCGATGCGAGAAGTGTTTTATCCAAATCTGAATAATACCGGCTGTATTTATTGAGATGTTAACACCTTCAAACCGTGAGATAGTCCAGCGATAACGAGGAAATACGAGCGCTATGGAAAAGACATATAACCCAACTTCAATTGAACAAGCTCTATACCAAGCTTGGGAAGAAAAAGGCTACTTTAAGCCACACGGTGACACAACAAAAGACGCATACAGCATAATGATCCCGCCACCAAACGTCACTGGTAGCCTACACATGGGTCACGCGTTTCAAGATACCATTATGGATACGCTTATCCGCGCCGAGCGTATGAAAGGCAAAAATACCCTTTGGCAGGTAGGTACAGACCATGCTGGCATCGCTACGCAGATGGTGGTTGAGCGTAAAATTGCGGCAGAGGAAGGCAAAACTAAGCATGACTATGGCCGTGATGCTTTCATCGATAAAATTTGGCAATGGAAAGCTCAATCTGGCGGTACTATTACTAAACAGCTACGCCGTCTTGGTGCTTCTGTTGACTGGGAGCGTGAGCGCTTTACTATGGATGATGGCCTATCGAATGCAGTTCAAGAAGTATTCGTACGCCTGTATGAAGAAGATCTGATTTACCGTGGTAAACGTCTGGTTAACTGGGATCCTAAATTACACACTGCAATTTCTGATCTTGAAGTAGAGAACAAAGATAAAAAAGGCCACATGTGGCACTTCCGTTATCCGCTTGCCGATGGTGCTAAAACAGCTCAAGGCAAAGATTACATCGTGGTGGCAACAACTCGTCCAGAAACCATGCTTGGCGATACAGGTGTTGCGGTAAACCCAGAAGATCCTCGCTATAAAGATCTAATAGGAAAAGAAATTCTTCTTCCTGTTGTCAATCGCCGCATCCCTATCTTGGCTGACGAACACGCAGACATGGAAAAAGGGACTGGCTGTGTAAAAATCACACCAGCGCACGATTTCAATGACTATGAAGTAGGTAAGCGTCATCAACTTCCGATGATCAACATCCTAACCTTCAATGGTGATATTCGCGACTCAGCTGAAGTATTCACCACCAATGGTGAAGCCAGCGATGCATACTCAAGCGAGCTACCTGCTAAATATCAAGGTATGGAGCGTTTCGCTGCACGTAAAGCCATAGTGGCAGAATTCGAAGATCTTGGTCTTTTAGACGAAATTAAAGATCATGATCTTACTGTGCCATACGGCGATCGTGGCGGGGTTGTGATTGAACCAATGCTGACCGATCAATGGTATGTTCGCGCAGCACCACTTGCAGAAACAGCGACTAAAGCGGTTGAAGATGGTGAGATTCAGTTCGTTCCGAAGCAATACGAAAACATGTATTTCTCTTGGATGCGTGACATTCAAGACTGGTGTATCTCTCGCCAGCTGTGGTGGGGACACCGTATCCCTGCATGGTACGACAATGACGGAAATGTCTACGTTGGCCGAACGGAAGAAGAAGTTCGTGAGAAAAATGGGCTTGCTTCTGTGGTTGTACTTCGCCAAGACGATGACGTACTGGATACTTGGTTCTCCTCTGCTCTTTGGACATTTGGTACACAAGGCTGGCCTGAAAACACGCCAGATCTTAAAACCTTCCATCCTTCAGATGTGCTTGTAACCGGTTTTGACATCATCTTCTTCTGGGTTGCTCGCATGATAATGATGACGATGCATTTCTGTAAAGATGAAAATGGCAAACCACAAGTGCCCTTCAAAACAGTTTACGTAACGGGACTCATCCGTGACGAAAACGGCGACAAGATGTCTAAGTCGAAAGGTAACGTACTTGATCCAATCGACATGATTGATGGCATCGATCTTGAGTCTCTGGTTGAAAAACGCACTGGTAACATGATGCAGCCTCAGCTTGCCGCCAAGATTGAGAAAAACACACGTAAAACGTTTGAAAATGGCATTGAACCCTATGGTACTGACGCTCTGCGTTTCACCTTAGCCGCCATGGCGTCAACTGGTCGTGATATCAACTGGGATATGAAACGTCTCGAAGGATACCGTAACTTCTGTAACAAGCTTTGGAACGCCAGCCGTTACGTGTTGATGAATACCGAAGAGCAAGATTGTGGCTTTGGTGCAGGTGAGCTTGAATACTCATTGGCCGACAAATGGATCGAGTCACAATTTGAGTTAGCGGCTAAGGATTTCAACGCACACCTAGACAACTATCGTCTAGATATGGCGGCTAATACGATTTACGAGTTTATCTGGAATCAGTTCTGTGACTGGTACCTAGAGCTTACTAAGCCAGTACTATGGAAAGGCAGTGAAGCACAGCAACGAGCCACTCGAAAAACACTGATTACCGTGTTAGAGAAAACGCTTCGCCTTGCTCATCCGGTTATCCCGTATATTACCGAAACCATTTGGCAAAGCGTCAAACCACTGGTAGGCAATATTGGAGGTTCTAATTCAGCAGAAAACACCATCATGCTGCAAGCTCTTCCACAGTATGATGAAGCGAACTTCAACCAAGAAGCACTTGATGATATCGAATGGGTGAAATCCTTTATAACCAGCATACGTAACTTGCGAGCTGAGTACGATATTAATCCAGGAAAGCCTCTTGAGGTGATGCTAAAAGCTGCCAGCGACAAAGATGCGGCGCGCCTAGAAGCAAACAAACAAGTGCTGGTTTCTCTGGCTAAACTTGAGTCAGTACGCGTGCTTGAGTCTAATGAGACAACGCCAGCATGTGCGAGCGCTCTTGTGGCTAAGTCTGAGTTAATGATCCCGATGGCAGGGCTTATCGATAAAGATGCCGAACTCATTCGTTTAGATGGTGAAATTAACAAAACGCTTGGTGAGATCAAGCGCCTTGAAGGTAAGCTAGGTAACCAAGGTTTTGTCGCTAAAGCTCCCGAAGCGGTCGTGGCTAAAGAGCGCGAAAAACTGGCAGGCTATCAAGAAACACTCATCAAACTTGAAGAGCAAAAAACCACTATTGCGGCTCTATAAGCGCGAATTTGAAAGTAAAAAGGCAGCTTCTTCGCTGCCTTTTTTGTCACTCGCTTGCAGCTTGGATCCGCTGCTCAAAGTCAGGGTGAGTGCTCAGCCACTCTGGTATATCATGATTATATTGCTCTTGAAGCCGTTCAAACATCTCAGCCAAAGGTTGGCTAGTGCCATACAAGCTCAGCATCGCTTGCTTTGAGAAAGCATCAGCTTCAAGTTCAGCTTCTCTAGAGTGACCATTAGAGAGGAAAAACACGCCCAACCCTGCCAAGTTATCAACCACTCCTGAACTTTCACCAGTTAACAAAGCCACGCCAACCGACAAAAGACTTGAATGAACGAGTTTCTTTAGCATATGGCGATGATAGATATGACCAATCTCATGCAAAATAATACTATCGAGCTGCTGCTGGTCCCCAGCAAGTTCCACCATATCATCAAGTAAGACTATTTTTCCTCCAGGCAGAGCAAACGCATTTGCACCCATGTCTGATGCTCGAAATTCCAATTTAATCGGATAAGGCAGTGGTTCTAGCTGGGTAAGATGCTGAGAAACTCGCTTTTGAATCTTTTGTTGCTCTTCAGCGCTTAGTTTGCTCTCTTGCCAGCTATTATCTAGGCTTTGTAAAATTTTATCCCCCAGCGACACAGCAATATGCGAAGGGACGGCCTTGGCAATTTTATCGCTTGTCCATGGCAAGACATAGAAGTAAAGGCTTAATACCACCCCAACACAAACCAAAGCGGATAACAACCAAGCCAACCAGTTGGCTTCCATCTTATCGACCAAACTGCTGCGTTTGTTGGATGCTAACCATTGGTTAACGCTCACCGTTCTCTCAACTGTAAACACCCAGCCATTGGGAAAGGTGAATTTTACCGGAAGCTTACCAAGTGGCGCGCTAATATCTGCGTATTGTAGATCGCAGCTAATAATATCTCCGTCAACTCGCAAACTTAACTGGTTTGCTTGAGAGACATCGAGCTGAGCGATGTAGCGTTGTGAGCTGCGCGGCGCAAATGCCGTCCCATCAAATAGCATTAGCCAATGCCTATACCGACATCAAATGCTTGAGCCATTTCATCAGAAATAGCCGATTTTACATTGGCTGATTGAGAGCTGGCCTTCAACAAGCTCATATCGCCAAATACTGCGGTATTGTCTGCAATATAGCACGTTGTTCTTACCATAACCCATGGTCTTGCGATACCTAGGGTGAAGACCTGCAGTAAGAAGTTAGAAATAACCAGCCAAGTATAGCCTCGCGCCGTCATACTAGAATTGAACTGATAATGCTCACCGTCGCTTTGCTGTGCTTTAGCCGCTAGCTTGGAGAAAATATAATTACGAACCCGTGTGGTTGTATAAGCGGTTAACGCAATCGTTAGGACGATAAACCCGAAGTAGCTAATAAAAAATACGCCATAGGATGAATCGCCCATTAAAGAGGAAAAATCACCCGCCTGAATCGCCTCAAAATCTGCACCTGAAAACAGGGTGGAAAACACCCCAATCGTTAACACTATGCTCACACCAACAGCAAATGCTAGGGCTTTTAAATAGGTTTTGATAAAAAAGTGGGTTTCTATCTCGGCGCTAAACTTCCACTCACCAAACTGAAAGCCGTTTGAGAAATACTTATGTAAACCAGAGACAACCCAAGCGTAGATGATAGCAAGCAAAATCAATGAACCAAAGCCGAGCAATACAGCAAAGATAACCGACGTTTGGGCGACAAAAACCACAACAGCGAAGTATAGGCTAGCTGCTACAAATGCACCAAAACCTCGGCCTAATATCACTTTATACGCCTCTTTCAGTGACGAGTTGAAAGAAAAGTGAACATTGCGATAGCTGGTCATAGCGGCGTCAAAACGGGCGTTACTCCATAACAGCCAAGGAAGGGCGAGATAAAACAGTATCAGCAGCACTATGCTGGCGTTTGGTGAAAAGGAGTTGGCGACACCCCAGACAAATAATGCCACCAAAGCAACAAGACGACCTTTTAAAATTTGCATGGGTTGCGCGTGGTACTCAAAACTGTCCCCAGCAAGATAAGTGTTGCCATAAAAATAACGCTTGGTGCGCACTTTAGCCCAAGCAGAATACACGCCTAATGTAATGATTGAGAGCAAAATATTGACAATCCAAATGCCGAAAAACTCTCTACCCTCGCCTTTAAATTCGACAGGGTTGGTGATGTGCTGATCCATGGTTTCAATGTCCAAAAATAGTTAACGAAAAGAGTATGCGCACAATTTCTTACATTTTTGTTATTGAGTCTAATGATTAATAAAACACATACATTAGCCTTTGATATACATCACAAGTAACTCTTGATATAAGCCATTCACGCGAGCACCCTATTTCTCGCATACTGCAACTAGATAACAAAGCCTGCTGCCTTATTGTTCATGCTCTAAACTAAAACAAAGCATAAAAGTTTAGAGGTAGATAGTTTGTTCAAGTCGATAGCCACAATCGTCTTAGCACAGAGCCTACTTTCACCCTTTGCCTTTGCAGCCGAGAAAATGGTTAAGATCGCGGTCGGTAACTGGCCTCCATTTATCGGAAAAGAGCTTGAAGGTTATGGAAGCGTCGCCCAAACCATCAAACAAGCTTTTGCTATCGAAGGTTACCAAGTGACATTCACTTTTTACCCTTGGGCAAGAGCTTATGAAAAAGCGAAGAACGGCGAATACCACGCCACTGCAGTGTGGATGTTTGATGAGCAAAGAACCGAGCATTTTTATTTTAGCGAGCCCGTTTCTCAAGAGGAATTTGTCTTCTTTCATCATAAAGATTTAGATTTTGATTGGCTAACGCTAACCGACATACAAAACTTTGAGTTGGGCGGAGGGCTTGGATACAGCTATGGTTCTGAGCTCGATGCTCTTATCGAGTCTAAGGCTGTGCGCATTAATCGGGTAAAAACGCCAAGCCAAAACTTGTTACGCCTTTATCATAAGCGAATTGATCTTTACCCTGAAGAGCGGCATATCGGCCTGTACAACCTTGAGCAACAATCTTCAGATGTACAAAGTCACATCACCTATCACCCGACCCCATTTCTGAGCAATTTTGGTTATGTCATGTTTTCCAAGCAAAATAACACCAGCAGAGAGTTGCTAACGGTATTTAATCAAGGTCTGATTAAAATACGTCAGCAACAATAGAAGCTACACAATTCGGTTTTGCTGTCTGCCCTGTACAAAAGCTGTGATGTTACCAATCAATATCTTGGCAATCTTAGGGAAAGAAGATTCGCTGCCCCAAGCCACATGTGGCGTGAGAAGCAAGTTTGGCAAAGTCATATTGGCAATCAAAGGGTTTGAAGTATCAGGCGGCTCTTTGGTAAGCACATCTACGCCAGCGCCAGCGATGTCGCCTTGTTTGAGCGCATCGACTAAAGCGACCTCATCAACCAAACCTCCCCTTCCCGTATTGATCAATATGGCGCTGCGCTTCATTGCCATCAGTTCTTCGCGGCCAATAATGTTGCGAGTCTGCTCATTTAACGGGCAATGTAGGGTCAAAACATCCGATATCTCAATCACCTGCTCAAAGGGTAAATAGCCGGCTCGACAATCCTGTTGGCCTTTACGCTCGGCAAACACAATATTCATGCCCAGCGCCTTGGCGATATTAGCGGTTGCTTGGCCAATTTCTCCGGCGCCAATCACCCCAAGTGTGCTGCCGACAACATCACTAATGGGGTGAGTGAAAAAACAAAAATTATCCGTACGCTGCCACTCTCCCGCCGCAATATCATTATGGTAGCCTTTTAAGTTACGTTTGAGTGCAAACATCATGGCAATTACATGTTCTGGTACTGAGGGGGTCGAATATCCTTGAACATTGGTTACCGCTATGCCTCGCTCCTTACAAAAGCTCACATCAATATGATTAAAGCCAGTCGCGGCGACCACAATCAGCTTTAAGTCAGGCAGTTGGCTTAAACTCTCTCTATCAAGCACAACCTTATTGGTGATCGCAATCGTGGCGCCTTGAAGACGCTCAACCACTTGTTCTTTGGTCGTCTTAGGATAATCCGTCCACTTGTGTTCAAAAGGTAACGAAGGATAGTCGATTTGATCAGGTATCGTTGCTCGATCCAAAAACACAATACTCGGGGCAAGCCCAACATTCTGCAACATAAACTCTCCTATCAATAGGGGTTGAACATAAGATACATCACAAGTGTGGTAAGGTTTTATAATCAGGCAAGGTGTCGACAGGCTCAAAAATGCTTTGAATAACAGGGACAGCCTGCGGGTAAAAGTCACAAGCGGTGAAAATACAGCGCAGTTTATTATCCTTAGGATGATAAAAACTTAACTCAGCTGCATGTAATCCCAAACGTTCAAAGTTTTCAAAGGCTTCGCCTTGAGCGTAAAATTCATCGCCGACAATAGGATAACCTAATGCTTGCATATGAACACGCAATTGATGTGAGCGCCCAGTAATAGGCAACAAACGCACAATCGTGGTGCCTTTTTCACGCTTAACCACTTCAAACTCAGTTTGTGAGGCTTTACCCTGCTCATAACACACTTTTTGTCTTGGTCTATTTGGCCAGTCACAGATAAGAGGTAAGTCTATTAGGCCTTGTCGCTGTTCTAGCTCTCCCCAGACTCGCGCGTAATACACTTTATGGGTAAGACGAAATTGAAATTGCTTTTTAAGTGCCGATTCCGCTGCTTTATTCTTGGCAAACAACATAATGCCGGATGTGCACATATCCAGTCGATGGACTGGCTGACAATCAGGGTGGCTGTCTATTAAGCGGCTCCACATACTATCATAATGCGCTTTGTCACGCCCAGGCACAGACAATAGCCCTGAAGGCTTATGTACTATGATAAGATCTTGGTCTTCAAATACACAATCTATCCAAGGCTTGGTCGGCGGACAATAATGCTGCATCGCCATAAATACCCTCATTTAAATAACAAATAAAACACCATAACAAAGCATCTATGTGATGAATTAAACATATTAAAGTCTTATTTTATTTTTTCAATGTAAACAAGTTTTAACCTACCTACAAGATGTGATATTCGTACGCCCCAATATGTAGGCAACACAAGGTTTTTACCCTAGGAATTTTATGGATACTATCTCCACATCAGAGAGTCGCAGCAAGTTTTCTTTGTCGCGACTCACCCGTTCACTCGGCCCAGGTATTATGATGGCAACGATTGCCATTGGAGGTTCTCATTTAGTGGCCTCAACAAAAGCTGGCGCCATCTATGGCTGGCAACTTGTTGCGTTAATTCTACTGGTAAACCTGCTAAAATACCCTTTTTTTCGTGCCAGCGTTCAGTATACGGTCGGTACAGGTGAAAGTATTGTAGAAGGCTACGCCAAACTTGGTCATGCCTATGTGTGGCTCTTTAGTGGCTTGTGTGTGATCGCTGGTATTATTAATACTGCCGCACTACTTCTCTTTAGTGCCAGCTTATTAGCTTATTTTATTCCTCTTGAGCTACCAATAACTGTATTGTGTGTTGCGGTTTTGGCCGCATGTATTTTAATTTTGCTTTTGGGTCATTACAGAGCGCTCAACACTGTTTCCAAAGCAATCATGCTTCTGCTGTCAGTGACGACGATTGCAGCGGTATTCGTTGCAGCAAATAACCCCGTCGACGTTTCCCCAACTTTCATAGAACCCTCACCTTGGTCAATTGCCGCAATTGGTTTTTTGGTAATCACTATGGGCTGGATGCCCACGGCTATTGAAATCTCAAGCATGACGTCAATATGGTTAAAGAGCCAGCAGCGCCAAAGTAAAGTTACGGCTCAATCGGCTCTATTTGATTTTAATGTCGGCTATATAGGTACCGCGCTATTGGCGATTGTCTTTCTCGCCCTTGGTGCCTTAGTACTGCATGGCACCAATACTGAGTTTTCACAATCAGGCCTAGGCTTTACCCATCAATTAGTCAATTTATATACCTCTACCATTGGTGAGTGGTCACGCTACCTTATCGCAACTGTCGCTTTTCTTTGTATCTTTGGCAGCACAATCACAGCAATTGATGGCTATGCACGTACTATTTCTGAGTCGCAGCGCCTATTGCAAGACAAAACAGAAATCAATCCCAAAGTAACCATAATATGGACGATAGCCATTTCATTGGCAGCGCTTGCTATTATCTTCTTTTGGGCCTCAACATTGCTACCCATGCTTGATTTCGCCATGACTCTGGCATTTATTACCACGCCATTTTTTGCCTTACTAAATTATATTCTTGTATCGAAAACAGACCTACCCAAGCCTTTGGCTTTAAGCAAGCCGATGAAGTGGCTATCGATTATAGGCCTTATTTATTTATTTAGCTTTTTAGCCGTCTTCTTCTGGTGGAAGTGGTTGCTGTAGATTAATAAAAAGGCAAGTAATGAGTAGGCGCTAGCAGCGCAGCATCTAAATACAATCATGCCGCACTTAGCCATCTTAAACCCAGTTTAAGATGGTTTTTTGTTTGTAACACCTATTATAAGTACTCAAAAAAACGACACATTAGTAATAATAACAACAGCATATTTCAGCTGCATGTGTGATGAAACTTACATATTAAAATCTTATTTGGTTTTTTCTATGTAAATGAGTTTTAACACACCAGTGGAATATGATATTCGTACGGCAATTTATTGAAGTAACACAAGGTTTTACCCTAGGTTTTATATGGATACTATCTCCACATCAGACAGTTGCAGCAAATTATCTTTGCTGCAACTGGCGCGCTCAACAGGTCCAGGTATTATGATGGCAACCGCTGCAGTGGGTGGCTCTCATCTGGTCGCGTCTACCCAAGCTGGCGCCACCTATGGCTGGCAAATCGCGATAGTTATCTTGCTGGTCAATATTCTAAAATACCCCTTTTTTCGCGCCAGTATCCAATATACCGCAGCAACTGGTGAAAGTTTAGTCGAAGGCTACGCCAAGCTTGGCCAAGCATTTCTTTGGTTATTTTTAAGCGTATGCACTATCTCTGGCATAGTGACTGCCTCTGCTTTACTGTTATTTAGTGCCAATCTACTCGGTCACTTTTTACCTTTTGCATTATCATTAAAAAGCTTAGCCATGGTCATAGTGGCCGTGTGCCTACTTGCGCTGTTTTGTCGCCGCTATGGTGTGCTTAATAATATTTCAAAGGTGATTATGCTGATTCTGGTAGTGACGCTAATCGCCGCGCTCGCTATCGCGGCAACTCAAACTCTAGATAACCCTACTCCTATACAAGAAACAACGCCTTGGTCTACTGCTGCGATAGGTTTTATTATCGCTGCCATGGTATGGATGCCTGCGCCAATAGAAATATCCAGCGTAACTTCAGTATGGCTAAAAGAACAACAATCTAAATATAAGGTCAGCGCTCAAACCGCTTTGTTTGATTTTAATGTTCACTATGTAGCTACTGTGCTGTTAGCGCTAGCCTTTGTAGCGCTTGGCGTTTTGGTGTTTTATGGCAGCGGACTGGAATTTTCTCAATCCGGCGTTGAGTTTTCTAATCAATTGATTGAAGGTTATACATCAAAAATTGGGCAGTGGGCCTACTATCTTATCGCAGCGGTAGCCTTTTGTTGCATCTTTGGTAGTACAATTACTGTAATAGATGGTTATTCACGCGCGATTGCTGAAGCTCAGCGTTTATTGCAAGAGCGCGAAGAAATCAGCCATAAGGCGTCAGTGATATGGATGATCTTGATTGCATTTGCGGCGCTGGCTCTAATTTTATTCTGGCTTTCTTCGGTATTGTCGGCGCTTTATGTCAGCTTAACCTTAGCCTTTATTACCACCCCCTTCTTTGCCCTACTGAACTTTATTCTTGTCTCCCACACCAAATTGCCCAAACCTCTTGCGCTGACTAAACCAATGAAATGGCTCTCTATCTTAGGGCTTATCTATTTATTTGGCTTTTTGGCGGTCTTCTTTTGGTGGAACTGGTTGGTATAACAGGATCAAATAAAAAAGGCCTGACTGCGATTAAGCATCGACATCAGGCCTTTTTCTACTTGTCTTGTTTACACAAAGAACGCTTAGTTATGAGAGACGACAATTAAGCGCAATGAGTCCAGCTGATATTGAGCTGTAGCAATGTAGCTATCTAATTGGCTTATCTGCTGCTCAATTGCACTTAATTCCTCATCACGGATATTTGGGTTGACCGCTTTGAGTGCTTGTAAGCGCTCCAGCTCTGTATTTAGACTGGCTTTCATATCAAGCTGCGCCTGCTCGCGCACAGCAGCGACTTTATCCATGATCAGACCTTCGCCCGCTGTGATCATTTGATGCACTTGTGGCTGAACCGATGACACCAATTTGGTCGCCATATGGCGCCCTACAGGGCTAAGCTGGCGGTTAAAGCTTTCAAACTCAACCTGCTCAGACAAATCGCTGCCTTTACCGTCTAACATAAGGCGAATTGGGGTGGCAGGCAAAAACCGGCTAATACCGCTGCGCTTGGGCGCTTGTGCATCCACTTTGTAAACCAGCTCAAGCAGCATGGTGCCAACTGGCAATGCCTTGTTCTTAAGCAAAGAAACCGCAGCTGTGCCTACTCCTTCACTCATCAGAAGATCGATGCCTCCTTGAATCATTGGGTGTTCCCAACTGATGAAGTTCATATCTTCGCGAGATAAAGCCGTATTACGGTCAAAAGTGATGGTCGCGCCTTCGTAAGGCAGCCCTGGATAACTTGGCACCATCATATGTTCCGATGGTGTGACCACTATGGCGTTCTCACCTTTATCGTCCTGATTCAGACCGATAGTATCAAACAGGCTTAAAGCAAAGGTGACCAAATTGGTATCGCCATCGGTTGCCGCAATACTTTCAACAATTTCCTGCGCCTTCTCACCGCCATTTGAGTGCATTTCAAGCAAGCGATCTCGGCCTTGTTCAAGCTGCGCTTTCAAAGTTTGATTCATGGCTGCCGATTGGGCAATCACGTCATCGAGTTCTGTGGTATCGCCTGTGGCCAACATTTCAATTAAACGGCCAGAGAACTCATCATAAACCGCTCGACCGGTTGGGCAGGTATCAGCAAATGCATTCAAACCTTCGTTAAACCAGCGGGCTAAAATAGCCTGTGAGGTTTGCTCTAGATAGGGAACATGAATATCAATGTCTCGGTTTTGACCAATACGGTCAAGACGACCAATGCGCTGCTCTAAAAGATCAGGGTTGAATGGTAAATCGAACATTACCAGTTGATTTGCAAACTGAAAGTTACGCCCTTCCGAGCCAATTTCACTACAAATCAGCACCTGAGCGCCGCCTTCTTCCTGTGCAAAATAAGCCGCCGCTTTATCTCGCTCAAGAATAGACATACCCTCATGGAAAACCGTAGCACGAATACCTTCACGCTCGCGCAAAGCTTGCTCTAATTGCAATGCAGTTGTAGAGCGCGACGCAATCACCAAGATCTTTTCACTGCGCTTTTGCTTAATTTTTTCGATCAGCCAATTCACGCGTGAGTCAAACTGCCACCAGCTGGCTTCATCACCCTCAAATTCTTGAAAGATTTCTTCAGGGTAGAGGTTTTTTAACGCGCGGGCTTCTTGGCTAATCTTGCCACCAATTAAACCAGAAACACGCATCGACGTGGCGTACTGAGAAGGGATCGGCATAGGTAACATATGAAGATTACGAACTGGAAAACCTTTAATCGCCGCGCGAGTATTACGAAATAAAACACGCCCCGTCCCGTGACGGTCCATCAGATTATCAATCAATTCCTGACGAGCTTTGGCTTTTTCCACTTCCTGCGAGTCATTTTCTATAATGCGAAATAAGGGTTCAACATCTTGCTCTGTCAGCAGCTCAGTGATTTGATTTTTGGCATCGTTAGATAAAGACTCACCAGAAAACAAGGCGCTGACTGAATCTGCAACCGGCGCATATTGCTCTTCTTCTTCAACAAAGGCTTGGTAGTCATAAAAGCGATCAGAGTCGAGCAAACGTAGACGGGCAAAATGGCTTTCTCGGCCAAGTTGCTCTGGTGTTGCGGTCAGCAGCAGCACACCTGGGGTATTTTCAGCCAAACCCTCAATGATTTGGTATTCCCGACTCGGTTTTTCCGGACTCCACTCAAGATGGTGCGCTTCATCAACCACCAATAAATCCCATTCACCTTCCAAAGCCTGCTCAAAACGTTTGCGGCTTTTACGAAGAAAGTCCAAAGAACACAAAACATATTGCTGGGTATCAAACGGGTTGTCGGCATCGGCAAACGCTTCTATGCAACGTTCTTCATCAAAAATAGAAAAATGCAGATTAAATCGGCGCATCATTTCCACTAACCATTGATGCTGCAAAGTTTCTGGAACCACAATCAGAATGCGCTCAGCACGACCAGCCAACACTTGCTGGTGGATGATCATGCCAGCTTCAATAGTTTTACCTAGACCGACTTCATCGGCGAGGAGTACGCGCGGGGCGTGTCGGCGGCCAACTTCATGAGCAATGTAAAGTTGATGCGGAATCAAACCAGCTCGCATACCACACAAACCACGCATTGGACTCTTATGTTGCTGGTATTGATTCACTAGCGCTCGATAGCGCAGTACGAAATTGTCCATTCGATCGATTTGGCCGGCGAACAATTTATCTTGCGGTTTATTAAATCGAATTTGGTTGCTAAGCATAATTTCACGTAAAGTGACGTCATGTTCATCGGTATCTTCACGGGTTCCTATGTAAGTAAAGAGCCCCTGCTCCTCCACAACCTGCTCAACTTTAAGTGACCATCCTTCCTGACTATCTACAAGATCACCCGTGTTGAAAGTGACACGAGTAACAGGCGCATCGTTACGAGAGTAAACTCGGTTTTCTTCGGACGCTGCAAACATTAGTGTCACAGTACGATTGTCCAATGCAACTACAGTTCCTAAACCTAAATCGCTTTCCGTATCGCTTATCCAGCGCTGGCCCAAAGCAAATGTCATGAATCGACTACCTCACCTGTTGAATTCAAAATTGGGTCTCATTATCTTAGTTATTCTTGCGCAACATGACAGCCTGATGGCAGGAGAATCATATAATCAGAAAGTACGCAAAAAAGGTCGCTAATATTACTCCAAGCTGTGATGTTGGTCACGTACAAACACCTCAAAAAACAACAATTTTTTCTCCATCTTTTGCATGACATCAAACTGTAAGAAAAGAGTGGCAGTTCTGGAAGGGAGAGCCGCAGATCTCACTTATACTCATAGTTGGGAGTGCAAATTTTGGCGTCAATTTTCCGACTGGCACAAGAGATGCATTACTGACATGACGATCAATACGGGTTTGTAGCATAACAGCTAACCGACAGAGATCCACAAGCGACTTAGCGTCATGCTACAAGCCAAGGCAAGTAAGCCAAAACACGAGCGATTGTGATTGGCAAATCAGCCGTATCTCGGCAAGGAGACGCTTATGGGTGACACGGATCGGAAACTTTTTGTCCTAGACACCAACATCCTTCTTCACGAACCTTTAGCTATTTATTCCTTTCAAGAGCACGATGTAGTCATACCTATGACAGTCCTCGAAGAACTAGATCGAATCAAAGACAGCAAGCGCGACGTTGCTCGCGATGCTCGTGTCGCGATTCGAGCTATGGAAGCCATGTTCAAAGACGCAACCCCTGATGAAATTTCAGAGGGCATTCCAATCAATCGAGATAAAGAGCATACAGGACATATCTCAATTCTTGCCGATTTCGAGTTGCAAGAAACGGTAAAAGCGTTTGCCGACAAGGCAGGCGACAACCGCATTCTCAATGCGGTTTTGTACTTACAGAACAAACGTGCGCCGCGCGAAGTGATTCTCATCACGAAAGATATCAACATGCGCTTGCGTGCCAAAGGCGCTGGGGTACGTTTTGTTGAAGACTACCGCACCGATCAACTGATTGATGATGTTCAATATCTCACTAAGGGGTTCCAACAAATCGAGGGAGAGTTCTGGCATAACGTTGACCAAGTCGAAAGTAAAACCTATGCAGGTAATACTTATCACACTCTTGATCGTGAACCTTTTGAGCCTACTTATATCAATCAGTATGTCATCGACGAAGGCAGTGACTTTGCGGGGCGAGTCGAAGATATCAAGCCAGATAAGATCACCTTAAAAGATCTTAGCCGAGAGCGAATGATGAATCGCCGTGCTTGGGACATCACACCTAAGAATATTTATCAAGGTATGGCGTTAGATGCCCTTTTGGATCCTGAAATTGATCTGGTTATTATGACTGGAGCTGCTGGTAGTGGTAAAACCTTGCTCGCAATGGCTTCCGCTCTCGAGCAAACCATAGAAAATGGTATGTTTGATAAAATCATTGTCACTCGAAATACACCCGATATTGGCGAATCGATTGGCTTTTTACCAGGCTCAGAAGAAGAGAAAATGTTGCCTTGGCTTGCCGCCGTAACCGACACGCTTGAAGCCTTGCACAAAAATGATCACTGCACTGAAGGCTCTTTGAAGTACATCTGTGATAAAGCTAACATTCAGTTTAAATCGATCAACTTTATGCGCGGGCGATCGATCCAAAACGCTTTTGTGCTGCTTGATGAGTGTCAGAACTTAACGGCCTCGCAAATTAAAACCATCATTACCCGTTGCGGTGAAGGAACAAAAATTGTCTGCTCGGGTAACCTAGCGCAAATCGATTCTCACTACTTAACCCCTGTCACTTCAGGACTGACCTACATGGTTGAGCGCTTCAAAAACTTTGAAGGCAGCGCCAATGTTCATCTAAATGGTGTGGTTCGAAGTCGCTTGGCCGAGTTTGCAGAAGAGAATTTATAACCTCATATCGCGGGATATTTACCATATCCCGCAAATAATTATTCACAAATAAAACATATTTAGTTATAAATAACCCTAACAACACAAGACTCTGGGGTTATCATGGCTTTCAATTTACGCAACAGGAATTTTCTTAAACTACTCGACTTCTCGCCTAAAGAGATCCAATTCTTAATCGATTTGGCTGCGGACCTAAAAAACGCTAAGTATTCAGGCACTGAACAGAAAAAGCTGTGCGGAAAAAATATCGCTTTGATCTTTGAAAAAGCATCGACTCGAACCCGCTGTGCATTTGAAGTCGCGGCTTTTGATCAAGGCGCACAAGTGTCTTACATTGGCCCCTCAGGTTCTCAAATTGGTCATAAAGAGTCGATGAAAGATACCGCAAGGGTGTTAGGACGAATGTACGACGGCATTGAATATCGTGGATTTGAACAAAGCATTGTTGAAGAATTAGGACAATACGCCGGTGTCCCTGTATGGAATGGTTTGACTAATGAATTTCACCCAACCCAAATTCTCGCCGACTTGTTGACCATGATAGAATATGGTAACGGCAAACAACTAAATGAAATTACCTTTGCGTATCTGGGCGATGCGCGCAATAACATGGGCAATTCTTTACTTGTCGGCGCGGCGAAAATGGGCATGAATATTAGACTTGTTGCGCCTAAAGATTATTGGCCAGAGCATGCACTGGTGGAAACCTGCCAGCATATCGCTAAGCAAACAGGTGCAACTATCACGCTGACAGAAAGTGTTGATGAAGGCGTCAAAGGCTGTGATTTTCTCTATACCGATGTTTGGGTGTCTATGGGAGAATCCCCCGAGTCTTGGGATACTAGAGTTGCACAAATGAAACCTTATCAAGTCAACATGGAAACAATCGAGAAAACAGGTAACCCAGATGTGAAGTTTATGCATTGTTTACCGGCTTTTCATAACGATGAAACCAAGATAGGTAAAGAGGTGGCAGACAAGTATGGCATGAGTGGACTTGAGGTCACTGAAGACGTGTTTGAGTCTAAGTATTCAATCGTCTTTGATGAGGCTGAAAATCGCATGCACACCATCAAGGCTGTGATGGTCGCCACACTAGGCGCTTAGTTTCAACAAAGTTTGCACCATCAAGGTTCGACGTAAACGCTTGCGTTGGTCAATCTTCAGCGTATAATACTGTGCAATTTGTCTGGAGGTAGTGACCAAATGCCACGTAAAGGTGCTCAACAAAGCGATTTGCACAGGGTAAGCCCCAATGCTTACTGGCTTGGTTTTTTTACTATTTCCATCGATTTTTAAAGCCTCCTTTATAGGGGGCTTTTTTATTGCCTAACATACAGATGGGACGATGATTATGACCAATACGCTTTACAACAAGCACATTATCTCAATTCCAGAACTGTCTCGAAACGAGCTGGAACTGATTGTCAAAACCGCAGGTCAACTCAAAGCAGAGCCGAATCCAACACTGATTAAAGATAAGGTGATCGCAAGCTGTTTCTTTGAGCCATCAACACGGACTCGCCTCTCTTTTGAAACGGCAATTCAACGTATAGGCGGCAGTGTAATAGGCTTCGACAACGGCGGGAATACCTCCTTGGCCAAAAAAGGCGAAACACTATCAGACTCAGTGCAAGTCATTTCGTCTTATGTGGATGCATTTGTCATGCGCCATCCACAAGAGGGGGCGGCTCGCTTGGCTTCAGAGTTTTCCAATCGCGTGCCCGTCATTAACGCAGGCGACGGCGCAAACCAGCACCCAACTCAAACCTTACTGGATTTATTCTCGATAGCAGAAACCCAAGGCAAACTAGACAACCTTAATGTTGCCTTTGTGGGCGATCTTAAATACGGTCGTACTGTGCACTCTCTCACGCAAGCTTTAGCAAAATTCAACCATATTCGATTCTACTTCATTGCGCCTGAAGCTTTAGCAATGCCAGATTATATCTGCGAAGAACTCGACGAAGCGGGGATTCAGTACAGCATGCATACCGATATGGAAAGCGTGATCCCTGAGCTGGATATTTTATATATGACTCGAGTGCAAAAAGAGCGCTTTGATGAATCAGAATACGCGCATATCAAATCTGCGTATATTCTGACGAGTGCATTACTCGAAGGCGCACGGAGTAACCTAAAAGTCCTACATCCACTGCCACGGGTTGATGAAATTACAGTGGATGTCGATAAGACGCCTCACGCTTACTATTTCGAACAAGCGGAAAATGGCGTTTATGCTCGTGAAGCACTGCTCGCTCTTGTCCTTAACCAACAACTGTAATCGGGAGAACTATCATGGCAAAAGAAACTCAATTGCAGGTTGAAGCAATTAAAAATGGTACGGTAATTGACCATATTCCAGCTCAAATAGGAATTAAGGTCCTCAAACTTTTTTCTATGCATAAGTCAGAGCAACGCGTCACCATAGGGCTTAACTTACCTTCCTCAGCGCTTGGTCACAAAGACCTACTTAAGATAGAAAACGTTTTTATCAGCGAAGAGCAAGCCAGTAAACTGGCATTGTATGCTCCGCACGCAACAGTGAACCAAATTGAAAACTATGAGGTGGTTAAGAAATTGGCGCTCGATTTACCCGAGCAAATAAACAATGTCTTCGAATGCCCAAACAGTAACTGCATTACTCATAATGAGCCTGTGGAAAGCAGCTTTAAGGTTTTTGAAAAGAAACAAGATATTCGTCTTAAATGTAAGTATTGCGAGAAAGTCTTTGCTCGAGAGATAGTCACTGAACGATAATTGGGTGACTTTGTCATCATCTCACATCCCTGCTTGTTTTAGCGGGGATTTTTCTTTACCCCACTCCAGTTTCGCGGCAGACTGAGTTTTTCTAATAACAAAACACTCCTCACAGGTGGAATGCAATAATGACTAAAGTACTACATACAGATTCAGCTCCTGCTGCAATAGGCCCATATGTCCAAGGGGTTGATTTAGGTAACATGGTTCTTACTTCCGGCCAAATCCCTGTAAACCCTGAGACTGGCGACGTCTCATCAAATATCGCTGAGCAAGCTCTGCAATCACTCAACAATGTCAAAGCTGTGGTACAAGCGTCTGGTTTGTCTGTTTCAGATATTGTGAAAATGACGGTATTTGTTAAAGACCTTAATGATTTTGCGACAGTAAACGAAGTTTACGGGAAGTTTTTCGACGACCATGACGTCGCTAACTACCCAGCTCGTTCATGCGTTGAAGTGGCTCGCTTGCCTAAAGATGTCGGTATTGAGATTGAAGCGATCGCGGTCAGAAAATAGTCAAACTAAAAAAAGCGAGCTGATTAGCTCGCTTTCTAGTAATACTTATCACAGCCTATGTGAAGTTGTGGATCATCCATCAGCTCGCTGACCTCTGCGGAGAATTGATGGCGAGACACCCTTTCTTCCAACAGTACAGTGTTGTTTTGTACATCAATCGCTAGAATTTTGCCAACACCTTGCTCAAACCCTACCAGCATGCCTTTCTCGATTTCGTTTATATCCATTCTTTCACTCCTTAGCTACCAAAATTTATACATTCCGATCAACAAAAAGGATCAAAAAAGCCGACAAATTGTCGGCTTTTAATCTAAAACAGGTTTTTGTTATTGGGCAAAGTCAACGCCGATTTTAATATCGCCATTTAGTGTATCAAGCATTCCATCAAGTGCGTCTTTTTCGAATGCACTTAGCTCACCATAACTCAATACTTCTTCCACACCATTTTTGCCCAGTTTGACCGGCTGAGCAAAGAATGGAGCATGCTCACCATTGCCTTCAACGTAAGCATAATCAATCACTTCTTCACCCTGAAGCGCTCTAACAAGTGAAAGACCGAATCGACATGCTGCTTGCCCCATGGAAAGAGTCGCTGAGCCGCCACCAGCTTTAGCTTCAACTACTTCTGTACCCGCATTTTGAATACGTTTTGTTAACGCTGCGACTTCATCAGAGCTAAATTCAACACCTTTCACCTGCGAAAGAAGAGGCAAAATGGTAACACCTGAATGTCCACCAATCACAGGAACTTGAATATCTGCCGGAGATTTACCTTTAAGCTCAGCAACAAATGTTTCAGAGCGAATAACATCAAGTGTTGTCACACCAAACAAACGACGCTTGTCATAAACGCCAGCTTTTTTCAAAACTTCCGCAGCAATTGGCACAGTAGTGTTAACCGGGTTAGTAATAATGCCAACCATAGCTTTAGGACAAACTTTGGCAATTTTTTCAGCCAATGATTTAACAATACCTGCATTGACATTAAACAGGTCAGCGCGATCCATTCCTGGTTTACGAGCCACACCAGCAGAGATCAACACAATATCCGCACTTTCAAGCGCTGGAGTTGGATCTTCACCTGAATACCCTTTAATAGATACAGGTGTGGGGATATGGCTTAAGTCCGCTGCTACGCCAGGCGTTACAGGAGCAATATCATACAGAGCAAGATCTGAACCAGCAGGTAGGTGATTTTTCAGTAATAGGGCTAGGGCTTGACCGATGCCACCAGCGGCACCAATTACGGCTACTTTCATCGTAGTTCTCCTTGAGATGGTATCTCTTTTTATTTCTTGAGATGCTTTAAATCAACGCTGTCCAAAGCTATAGCAATCACATACTGATTACAATCAATTAACGCCAGCTTTGCGACCTTGCGCAACACACTTATAGCCAGTTATCACAAGCGTTCGCAAGTCATTAGTCATTGAAAAACTCTGCGCCATTTTATCAACGACTACAGACTGTAAACCATCTAAGTTTACAGTGATAGATCAGGCAGAATTGAGCCTCATGATTGGCAGGATGTGAATACCTATGCGAGAATATGCACTCAATCTTAATAATAACTATGGCTGGAAAAAACATGCGCCACTCAGAAAAACAAGATAATCTCGTTCGAGCCTTTAAAGCCCTACTAAAGGAAGAACGTTTTGGTTCACAAGGAGATATTGTAGAAGCACTCAAAAATGAGGGTTTTGAAAATATAAATCAGTCTAAAGTGTCTCGTATGTTAACCAAGTTTGGAGCAGTACGTACGCGAAATGCAAAAATGGAAATGGTTTACTGTTTGCCAGCGGAGCTCGGAGTCCCAACGGTTTCTAGTTCATTGCGTGAACTGGTGTTAGATATAGATCACAACGCGGCATTAGTGGTGATACATACTGGACCTGGGGCTGCTCAATTAATCGCTCGCCTGCTCGATTCTCTTGGTAAGTCTGAAGGTATCTTAGGTGTCGTCGCCGGAGATGACACGATTTTTATCACTCCAACGCTTAATATTACAACTGAACAACTATTTCAGTCTGTTTGCGAGCTATTTGAATATGCCGGATGACGCTAGGTATACTTCAGTGTTATGAGTCACAAATACACATCATTGGTGTGACTCGAATCACATCTTTAAAAAATCCTCCAGCGCCATTTGAATTACAATAAACGCATGATTTTTATGGGTTAAAAATAAAAAAACAAAACCAAAAACACAAGGTGATTAAAATATAAACACATCATAAATTTTAACAATTGTATAATTGTGGACAGAGTGTTTGATATTATTCAGCCACTTTTTCAACATACGGATTGAAAAAGATGCCGTTTTCGTGACTCGAAAACTTCCACGGCAAGTTACACTGCCGTAGGAGAAATAATGTATAAAGGAAGGGAAATTCATGGCATTAAGCAAGTTGATTAAAGTTGGTGCAATTGCAGCAGCAGTAATCGGTACAGGCACAGTTAGCGCTCAAGAGTTTATTACTATCGGGACAGGTTCTGTTACAGGGGTTTACTACCCCACGGGCGGTGCAATTTGTAAGCTAGTTAACAAAGGGCGTAAAGAGCACAACATTCGATGTTCCGTCGAGTCTACTGGTGGTTCAATCTATAATGTAAACACCATCAGAGCTGGTGAACTTGACTTTGGTATTGTTCAGTCTGACTGGCAGTATCATGGATACAACGGAACAAGTAAGTTCTCTGAGCAGGGTCCTTACAAGAAACTGCGCGCAGTGTTCTCTTTGCACACAGAACCTTTTAACATCATTGCACGCTCAGACTCCAAAATTGAAAACATTTCAGACCTTAAAGGCAAACGCGTCAATATAGGCAACCCGGGTTCTGGTGACCGAGCAACCATGGGTGTGGTAATGGATGCTATGGGCTGGACTAATGACAGCTTTAAGCTTGCATCTGAACTAAAAGGCTCTGAGCGCTCACAAGCACTTTGTGATAATAAGAACGATGCATTTGTCTACGTAGTTGGACACCCAAACGGGTCAATTAAAGAAGCAACTACATCTTGTGATGCAAAACTCATCTCTGTAACAGGGTCAAAGATTGATAAAATCGTTGCCGATAATCCTTACTATGCATTCAGTACCGTTCCTGCTGGCATGTATCGTGGAACAGATAAAGATGTTAACAGCTTCGGTGTTGCTGCAACTATGGTGACAACTTCTGATGTATCTGATGATGTAGCATACAATGTTGCAAAGTCGGTATTTGAAAACTTTGATACATTCAAGCGACTACATCCGGCATTTGCAAACCTGAAAAAAGAGCAAATGGTCAAAGCTGGTCTATCAATTCCTCTTCATCCAGGTGCTGAAAAGTACTACAAAGAAGTTGGCTTAATAAAGTAACCACTTCATTAAGCCAAGAGGCTAGTCAAGCTTTGACTGCGTTTTTATTTGCTCTTAGCACTGGCCTCATTAAAGGGGAGTTTCATAGTATTGAAGCTCCTCTTTATTATTATCTAACTGCATGGCACAGAGCATGTGTGGTGTTGTTTACCACCTTTTCTAAACAATATCGATTAAACTCTAATAATCATAAAAAAGACAGGCCATATATAATAAGGATTTAGTACATGCCGAAGAGCACTTCTCCGACTCAAGATGTGCAAGAAATGGTGGCTCAAGCCGACACTGGAGCCCGTTCTCCTGATGGAATTTCGGCGCGTATCCTGTGGGTTACACCTTTGTGTTGGTCATTATTCCAACTTTGGTATGCATCTCCCCTCCCCTTCATTTTCAATTTTGGCGTACTCAATGATACTGAAGCGCGCTCCATACACTTGATGTTTGCCATATTTTTGGCCTTTACAGCATACCCAGCACTAAAGAGTTCACCACGTAATAAAATTCCACTTACCGACTGGATTCTAGCTTTAGCTAGCAGTTTTTCTGCTGGATATATTTACATTTTTTATACTGAGCTGGCCGGCCGTTCAGGCGCTCCAACCACAGCGGATGTTGTTGTGGCTGTGATCGGCATGATTCTGCTGCTTGAAGCAACTCGTCGAGCTCTGGGCCCACCACTAATGGTTGTAGCAGCCGTGTTTTTGTTATACACCTTTGGTGGACCCTATATGCCCGATGTCATCGCACACAAAGGAGCAAGCCTTAATAAAGCTATGTCACACCTTTGGTTAACGACAGAAGGTGTGTTCGGTGTAGCTCTGGGAGTTTCCTCATCCTTCGTGTTTCTATTTGTACTATTCGGCGCCATGTTAGAGCGCGCGGGGGCAGGCGCTTATTTCATCAAAGTTGCTTTTTCCTTACTTGGCCACATGCGCGGTGGCCCTGCTAAAGCGGCCGTCGTTGCATCCGGTTTATCAGGTATCGTCTCTGGCTCTTCTATTGCCAACGTGGTTACAACGGGCACATTCACCATCCCTCTAATGAAAAGAGTTGGGTTTCCTGGCACAAAAGCAGGCGCAGTTGAAGTCGCAGCTTCAACCAACGGACAATTAACTCCTCCAATAATGGGTGCAGCCGCTTTTCTTATGGTGGAGTATGTCGGTATTTCCTACGTTGAGGTGATCAAAGCGGCTATCCTGCCAGCGTTAATTTCCTATATCGCTTTGATTTATATTGTTCACTTAGAAGCATGCAAAGCAGGTATGCAGGGATTACCGCGTCGACACACACCAACTATTGGGCAAAGCTTACTCTCTTTCACTGGCACCATCTTAGGTCTATGTATTATTAGTGCAGCCGTATACTACGGCGTGGGCTGGACTAAGGATGTCTTTGGCGCTGCTGCAACCCCTATTGTGGTATCGGCTTTAGTGATCGCTTACATTACGCTGATTAGTGTTTCAGCAAGAAACGCTAATGAGGGAACGCTCGATGTCAATGCCGAACTTACCGAAGTTCCTGATCCTTCGCCAACCATCAAGTCTGGACTGCATTATCTATTGCCTATTGTAGTTTTGGTGTGGTGTCTTACCGTAGAGCGCTTCTCTCCTGGTCTATCAGCATTTTGGGCAACCGTATTTATGATTTTCATCATCATTACTCAGCGCCCTCTGATTTCCTTCATATCCAAACAAGGTAATATTGTCGAAGAGGCAACCGCTGGGTTTGTTGATCTACTTGAAAGTTTGGTGTCTGGCGCTCGTAATATGATTGGCATCAGTGTTGCTACTGCCGCTGCGGGGACCGTCGTTGGAGCTGTAACGCTAACCGGAATTGGCTTGGTGATGACAGACTTTGTCGAATTTATTTCAGGTGGCAATATAATTTTAATGCTGTTGTTTACTGCAGTAATTAGCTTAATCCTTGGAATGGGACTCCCCACAACAGCCAACTACATCGTAGTATCAACGCTTATGGCTCCTGTTATTGTCACATTAGGAGCACAAAGCGGGTTAATCATCCCGCTGATTGCAGTACACCTATTTGTTTTTTATTTCGGTATATTGGCTGACGATACCCCACCCGTTGGACTGGCTGCATTCGCCGCAGCTGCCATCGCTAAGTCAGATCCAATTAGGACAGGTATTCAGGGGTTCACTTATGATATCCGGACTGCGATATTGCCATTTATGTTCATTTTCAACACGCAACTGCTCTTAATTGGCATTGATACATGGTGGCATTTATTACTCACCGTTTTATCGTCTATCGTTGCTATGCTGATCTTCTCTGCTGCGACACAAGGGTGGTGGTTTACCAAGAATAAATGGTGGGAAACCCTGCTATTACTGCTACTTACCTTTACTTTCTTCCGTCCGGGTTATTGGTGGGATCAAATATACCCATCCAAAGAACTCCATCCAGGTTCAGACATCCAACAAATTGCTGAAAGTCTGTCGATTGGACAAGATATCGAACTCATGGTGGCAGGCGAAAATATTGAGGGCGATTTCATTAGTAAGACGGTGCGCTTACCTTTTGATGAAAAAGCAAAGTCTGCCATCGATCGCATTAGCTCTATGGGCCTGGTTTTAAAACAGGTCGATGATAAAGTATTCATCGATATGGTCGAGTTTGGCAGCCCAGCGGAAGCAGCGGGCATTGACTTTGATTGGGAAGTACGTTCAGTCATCACTGCAGCTGATCGACCAATGAAAGAGTGGGTGTTTATCCCTGCTCTGTTAATCCTTATTGGCTTGGGACTCAACCAAAAACGGCGAGTGAGCAATGATCAATTTAATCAACAAATAGATTAGTCGCACTTACCATAACAGCAATAAATAAAACTAAACTTAATACCGAGCCAAGCAAATTGTTTGTTGGCTCGGTATTAATAAGAGAGCACCCAATGTATAAACATGTTCTTATTCCAGTCGATTTAAACGACGGTGGCTTTTCTGATAAAGCGCTCGAAGCAGCAATTTGGCATGCCGAACACTCTCAGGCAAAGCTCCATCTACTTAATGTCCTACCCGGGATACATATGTCTATGATAGCCACTTATTTTCCCAAAGATGCGGCTGCGAAAATGAAACAAGATGTTGAAAAACAACTTGAGTCATTTGCTCAAAAACATATACCTCAAACCATCTCATACCAAACATACGTCGTTGAAGGTAAGCCTTATACGTCTATTTTAAATTGTGCTAAACAGATCAATGCCGATCTTATCGTCATGCCTAGCCACAAACGCTCAAAATTAGACAAAGTAATGCTGGGATCAGTCGCCAGTAAAGTGGTAGAAAACTCTCCCATCAATGTTTTAGTCATTAAACCTCAAGGCTAAATTCACCGTAGAATTGAAGCTAAGGCGCATCTTGTGCGCCTAATCAATAGTTAATATCTATTGAATATATAGTTTCAATCAAATTTTAATATTGAGAATAATTATCAATAATGATCCTATCAAAGCCTATGACTGGATCATCTCATGAAAAAGACATTAACTTTTGCCTCAATTCATTTCACCATTGCGTTCAGCGTCGCTTACATTCTTACCGGTGATATTCTAATCGGCAGTCTGATTGCGATGATAGAACCTATGGTCAATACGGTTGCTTTTTACTTCCACGAACGTTTATGGCAAAGCGTGACTTATTTGAAAAAACATAATGACGCCACTGGAATAAAAACCACCAGCTTTGCGATGGTTCACTTTAGTGTTGCATTCAGTGTTGCCTATTTGCTATCAGGCAGTTGGTTGGTTGGCGGACTGATGGCCGCTGTCGAGCCGAGTATTAACACGCTTGCTTACTATTTCCACGAACGTATTTGGCAACGTAGGCTAAATATGTCGAGTGCCAAGCAAGCCATACAAGCATAAGTAAGACTAGACAGGGAAATGCGTCACGCAAAGATCTTTACTTAATCCGATTGAAAACTTTTGCGTCTGACCATCCAATTCTACCTCAAGGGAATAAAGATCATTTGGATCTGGATGGCAGGCGTCAAAGTATATTGGAGCATCGACTTGAAAAAGAGCACTAACGTGATTATTGCGCATATCTATAGGAAGTTGGTAAGTCATGCCATTAAACTTAACCAAAGCGGAGATCAAACCTGGTGAATAAGTTTTATAATGTAAGTCGACCATAAATTCACATCCCCCACCATGGTGCCAAATTTGCTCTGTGACCACATGTTCAAGACGCACACAGCGAATAAAATGCAGATATGGCTCTTTCCAAATCCCAACCCTAGCATCACACTTTGTGATTGTATGCTCACCAAGAGGGCAAAGGTCTAATTTATCCTCTTCGAGCAACAGATCGTCATCTTCTTCAATCAATAGAATTTCAAATCGGTTGCGACCCAGTTGCAGATGAGGTCGAACATCTTTTTTATACTCAGACTGTGAACCATCACAATCGAATAAAGCAATACCATTGAGCCGAACCTCGGCATGGCGCTCTATACCACCTAGTACCAGATCAACAGTTGGGTAGGCAAGCATAGCCTCATCTACCTCGATATCATGCATCAAATGCCATTCATATTGTGCAATTTTATCTTCAGAAAGAGAACTAGGAAGCTTGTCACTCAGTGGCGCTGGAAAGGAGATATCATCTTGAGGAATAGAAAGATCTGTCAGTGGTGAGAGCTGCCAAAGACCGGCAAGTGATAATTGCATAAAGCACTAAAACTGATTAGCAAAAAATTGCCAGAAATTATATAGGATTTAGGGCTTGATAGATACTTAACACCTCGCAATCCGACTAAAGAAAAACCAGCCTCTAGGCTGGTTTCGACATGAAATATAAGAAATCAGTCTTCTTCATCTTGTTCAGGATACAGGGCATCTTCACCCTCGTAGTAGGTTCCCCAACCATCATAAATAATGTCGTACTTCTCAGCGAGGTGAATTAGCTTTTCTACTTGAGCATCTATTGCCTCAGCGTTCAACGCCGATTCCATTGTCGCGTCACAGCAAAGGAGTTTATTTCCATCTTCGTCTTCAGTCTCTTCAGCTTCTAGAACCTCAAAGCCCATTTTGAACGCTTCAACAACTGCTTTTTCTAGAGTCTCAAAGTTTTCTGCAAAGAGGTGATGCTCAATGTCATACAATGCATCTGGCTCACTCCCATCTTCCAGCAAAGCTTGGATGATATCGCGAGTCTCCTCCTTTTGAATCTCAATTAATTCTTCAACTGATAGATATTCGTCTTCATGAGACATAAGTCGGCTCCAGATAGTGGCAATATTGATCAAAAATTAACGCCAAGAAATATCGCATGGATACCATTAAATTGCTACCCACAATAACGCTAGAGTAGTAACTTGATCGCTCACATCACCGAAGATAAGAACAGATTAAGCTCACAAATGGGAAAAATTAACATTTTTTTATCATCAGTGATATTCAGAACTATCTACCAAAAGTCGCCATCTATGATAAAAACTACCAATGCGTTTTTATTTTCTACTTATGCATAGATTCATTCTCATCAAAATTGCATACAAATATAGCTTTCACACTATTATCTGTTAATGTGTGAATAGGTATGCTTAAAACCTTTCTAACCTATCACTAATCATCAGAAGACATAGCGAATAGCGACGCATTGTAACACCTTTTATCCATGCCATCACTATAGGTGAAAGTAATCAAACTACAGCCCACAAACAGAATTTATCACTAAGAATAACATAAAACTCAGTCATTGACTCCGACAAATACACTTGCATCTTGATAACAAGCTTGTCATAAATAGGTAATGGAAATTATTGTAAGGATGCAGAATGAGTAAGTTATACGTAGGTTCAGAAGTAGGCCAGTTGAGGCGTGTACTCTTGGCTCGACCAGAGCGAGCACTGACACACTTAACACCTTCAAACTGCCATGAACTACTGTTTGACGATGTTCTTGCCGTAGAAGCTGCGGGAGAAGAGCATGACCAGTTTGCACAAACACTAACAAATCAAGGTGTAGAGGTTTTACTCCTCCATGATCTATTAGTCGAAACACTGTCTGTGAAAGAGGCAAAAGAGTGGCTACTAGACACCCAAATATCAGATTTTCGTTATGGTCCTACCTTTGCGAGAGATTTACGCCATTACCTATCCGATATGGATAACGAACACCTAGCCACTGTGCTGCTTGGCGGCTTGGCTTATTCAGAGTTACCAATCCAATCCTCTTCAATGCTACCCAAAATGCATCGTCCGCTGGATTTTGTGATTGAGCCTTTGCCCAATCATTTATTTACTCGTGATACATCATGCTGGGTTTATGGCGGCGTCTCTCTCAATCCAATGATGAAACCTGCAAGACAACGAGAGACCAATCATCTGAGGGCAATTTATCGTTGGCACCCTGTATTTGCAGGCCAAGATTTCATTAAATATTTTGGTGATGAAGATTTACATTATGATAATGCCAATATTGAAGGTGGCGATGTTCTTGTCATCGGAAAAGGAGCAGTTCTCGTCGGAATGTCTGAACGTAGTACACCGCAAGGGGTTGAGAATCTAGCAGCCAATCTATTCCGTCATGGCCAAGCAAAGCAAGTCATCGCTATTGATTTACCCAAACATAGATCTTGCATGCACCTAGATACCGTTATGACTCACATGGATATTGATACTTTCTCTGTTTATCCAGAAATCATGCGAAAAGACCTCGACACATGGAAGCTTACTCCAAAAGGCAGTAATGAGATGACGGTGGAGCAAGTTCCAAGTTATACCCATGCAATTGAACAAGCTCTCGGCGTTGACTACCTCAAAATTATTACTACAGGTGGCAATAATTATGAAGCAGAGCGTGAACAATGGAATGATGCCAATAATGTGTTGACCGTCAAACCAGGTGTTGTGATTGGCTATGAGCGCAACGTTTACACCAATGAAAAATATGACAAAGCGGGTATTACCGTTTTACCTATCCCTGGTAATGAGTTAGGCCGTGGGCGAGGTGGAGCTCGTTGTATGAGCTGTCCAATAGAAAGAGATAATATCTAGAACAAAGCAATAAACGAAAAAAGGGAAAAGCATTGCTTTCCCCTTTTTCAACCAAAGCTGGCTCAGTTCAAGCTCTGACACCAGATTCTAAATTAAGCGCTTTTACTTCTTCATCTAATGCTTGGAGCTTATCTTTCATCTGCTGATGGCAAATGTTAGCAAAATCTCGAATATTACCTTTATCGAAATCTTCTGAACTAACAGGTGGAAGCATCTCAACAATCACATGGCCATTATTCCAGCGGTTGAGTTTAAGGCCACATGTCGTGCTACACACAATTGGTACAACGGCAACCTTAGCTCCTACCGCCGCATGAAATGCGCCTGTTTTAAATGGCAATAAACCGCGTCCACGAGAACGCGTTCCTTCAGGAAACATCCATACCGATACTTCGCTAGCCTTCATATTATCGACAACTTGATCGATAGTACTTTTGGCTTTTGAGCGATTAGCTCTATCGATCAATATATTACCCGTCAACCAATACAATTGGCCAAACAAAGGCATCCAAGCCAAACTTTTTTTCCCTACCGTAACGACTTTAGGCGTCACAGCTGAAGATACGGTAAACAAATCCCAATTATTTTGGTGGTTGGCAATGTAGACGTGCTGTCCACGTTGGTATGCATCACTCGGTATGCGTAATTCGAGAGTGACACCAAAGACACGAGACATCTTGCTAAACAAGCGACCAAAGGTAAAAACGTGTTTGGGGTTTCGAGGGCTCAATAAGCAATAACCACAGCCAAATATAAACATCACAATGGCAAAAATCGCGATAGCCAATACACGTAATAGTGCAATCATTAGTTGTGCT
The DNA here is from genome assembly GCF_022347625.1 of Vibrio sp. Of14-4. Lineage (NCBI taxonomy): Bacteria > Pseudomonadati > Pseudomonadota > Gammaproteobacteria > Vibrionales > Vibrionaceae > Vibrio > Vibrio sp. Of14-4. Next base: position 44,844 of record NZ_JAKRGI010000023.1, read on the forward strand.
CCAACAACAAAACAGTCAGTAGTCTATGTCCATGACTCTAACTGATCTTACCCTCATAAAAAAGCCGAAACTCCCGTTTCGGCTTAGCTTTGCGAGTTAGAATCAGTGAGAATCGCTAAAGCGCTCGATATTCGCTCCAAGAGCAGATAACTTATCTTCAATCTTATCGTAACCGCGATCTATATGATAAATTCTATCGACGATCGTTTCACCTTGAGCAATGCAACCTGCGATAACTAAACTGGCTGACGCACGTAAATCAGTCGCCATTACTTGAGCGCCACTCAATTCTTCTACATCGCCACAAATAACAGTGTTGCCTTCAATTTCAGCTTTTGCGCCCATGCGCATCAGTTCAGGCACGTGCATAAAGCGATTTTCGAAAATAGTTTCCGTGATCACTCCACCACCTTGAGCCATGATGTTCAGCAGAGTAAATTGTGCTTGCATATCGGTCGGAAAACCGGGGTGCGGCGCGGTTCGCACAGTCACAGCTTTTAACTCACGCTCGCGCATATCAACTGAAATCCAGTCTTCGCCAGTTTCAACTTTAGCTCCGGCCTCTTCTAACTTTGCTAACACAGCTTCAAGTAAATGGGCTTTGGTATTACGGCATACCACTTTGCCTCGTGATACCGCGGCGGCCACTAGGAAAGTCCCTGTTTCAATGCGATCTGCCACAACAGCATGTTTACCACCACCAAGGTATTCAACACCTTCAATGGTAATAGTATCTGTACCGGCACCCGATATCTTGGCACCAAGTTGATTAAGAAACTCTGCAGTATCAACAATTTCAGGCTCGCGCGCGGCATTATCTAGCACTGTCGTTCCTTGCGCCAAGGTCGCGGCACTCATTATAGTTATCGTGGCACCAACGCTGACTTTATCCATAACAATATGAGCACCTTGTAATCGCCCATCAACACTTGCCTTTACATAACCATCTTCTAGCACAATAGTTGCGCCCAACTGCTCTAAGCCATGGATATGGAGATCAACGGGTCTGGCCCCAATAGCGCAGCCACCGGGAAGTGACACTTGTCCCTGACCAAAACGAGCAACTAAAGGTCCCAGAGCCCAAATAGAAGCACGCATTGTTTTGACTAAATCATAGGGTGCACAAAACTCATGGATACCACTTGGATCAACATGCACAGAACCATTACGCTCAACTTTCGCACCCAAGCGCTTTAGCAGCTCCATTGTGGTGTCAATATCACGCAAGTGAGGAACATTGGCGACCTCTACCGGTTCTTGTGCCAAGATAGAAGCAAATAATATGGGCAATGCCGCATTTTTTGCTCCTGAAATCGTAACTTCACCGTTCAGTGGTTGCTTGGAACCTATTACTCGAAACTTATCCATTATTAACCCTTACAGAGACATCAGTTTCTTATCTCGAGCCCACTCATCTGGGGAGTAAGCCTTAATAGAAACGGCATGGATGTCATTTCGTTGAATATATTCCATCAATGGAGCATATACCAACTGTTGTTTTTTGACTCGACTCATTCCATCAAAACAAGCATCTACCGCCACGACCTCGTAATGGCTACCCTCACCTTTGACGTGAAGTTCTTCTAAATTAAGTGCTTGCTCTAAAATTTGCTGTACTTTGGCACTATCCACCACTTACCCCTGTTTACTTCTTTATATGCCCATCGATACATTCTTCAACGTTACTCAACTGAAACAAAGTTAGCAGTTGTTTTGGCACGAAACTGAGCATTATATGACAGTTTTTAATTTTTGCATGCTCTAAAAGATGAATTAGCATCACCATACCAGCAGAGTCGACTCTCTCTACCTTTTCTAAACTTAGCTCTATATTGGAGTGACTGGGATTCCATTGAGACAGAAACGCCCACAATTCTGGCACAGATTCTCTGTCAAGCACTCCTAGTATCTGATATTTGTCGTCAGATAGTTGCCGCCATTGTTCTGAGTTCATTTGTCTTTACTCTCAAAACGAATTGGTCGAGCTGCCAGTTCTTCAAGTTCTTTAGCAACGGATAAGATACCCTCTTGACGCAATTGAGTACTCCACTCTGATTGTTTGCTGGAAAGTAAACTGACTCCCTCAGCAATAATGTCAAAAGCCTTCCACTCACCCGTTTTTTTGTCTTTTCTCAATTTAAATTCGAGCTTGATATTGGGCCTTGGGCTATCGATAATGTCGACTTTCACGCCCGTAATCTTCTTGTTTGCATCTATTTTGGGCTCAGGACCAAACTCAATCTCTTGGTTAGTGTATTGAGTTAAAACCTGGGCGTAAGAGCTCACAAGATAGGCTCGAAAAGCGTTAATAAATGTACCAACATCTTCACGTTTAGCGCCTTTTAAATTAGGCCCTAATAGCTTTAATGCGGCATATTTTTCGTTGATATACGGCATTAATTCTTCTTCGACAATGACCTTCAGGTGATCTGGGTTTTTATGAACAGCCTCCTGTTCTGACTTCAGCCGATTAAAAGCTATTTCTGACACCTGCTTCATCATTTGGTAAGGCTGCGTTTTGTCAATATCAGTCGCATTCACTGTCAAGGTGACAGTATACAGAGCTAGGCTCACTAATAACCGCTTTAACATGCTTAGTCCTCTTCCTTCTTGTCTGAATCACCGCCACCAACGCTGTATAAGACTTGCCCTATCAGATCTTCTAATACCAGAGCTGATTTAGTATCTTCGATATAGTTACCATCGACCAACATCTCTTCATCATCAAAAATAAAGCCTGGTGTTAACCCTATATATTGCTCGCCTATCAAACCTGAAGTTAATATCTTCACGCTCGATGTGTCTGGAAATTGATCATATTCCGCATTAATTGACATAGTGACAACAGGAAGAAGATTTTCTTTATTGAGTCCAATATCTGCCACACGTCCGACGACTACTCCCCCAACTTTAACAGGTGAGCGTACTTTTAAGCTTCCTATATTATCGAACTCAGCTTTGAGTGTGTAAGTATCGTTAGTACCCAACCCTTTTACGTCAGCTACTTGAAAAATCATCACCAAAACTGCGCAAATTCCAGCAATAACAAAAGTGCCAACCCATAATTCAATTTTTCTTGTTTGTTGCATAATTAATTCCCAAACATCAAGGCTGTCAGTACAAAGTCTAAACCAAGTACTGCCAATGAAGAATGTACAACGGTACGAGTCGTCGCTCGACTTATCCCTTCTGAGGTCGGAATAGCGTCATACCCATTGAACAATGCTATCCAAGTTACTGTGATAGCAAATACTAAACTCTTAATTAAGCTATTGCCGATATCCTGCCCGAGTTCAACCGAAGCTTGCATAGCAGCCCAGAAGCTCCCGTGGTCAATGCCTTTCCAATCGACACCCACTAATTGGCCACCCCAAATACCCACTGCCATAAAAATCATCGCTAGCATAGGCATTGATATCACTCCTGCCCAAAAGCGCGGTGCGATAACCCTTTTTAGAGGATCGACAGCCATCATTTCCAGACTTGATAACTGCTCAGTTGCCTTCATCAAGCCAATTTCAGCGGTCAAAGCCGATCCTGCTCTACCTGCAAACAAAAGAGCAGTAACAACAGGCCCCAATTCTCGGAGCAATGACAACGCGACCATTTGCCCCAGAGCACCCTCGGCACCAAAATCCACCAGAATGATGTAACCTTGCAGGCTCAATACCATACCGATAAACAGTCCCGATAATACAATGATGATCAAAGATTGAACGCCAACGCTATACAATTGCTTAATCAATAAAGGCAGATTTTTAATTGGTTGAGGTCGAGATGCCAGAGCACCAAACATCATCAAACTTGCGCGGCCAAAAGACTCAAATACATTGAGTGTTCTTCGTCCTGTAGCGGCAATAAAGTCTGCCAGATCAAATGCCATCGAAGATCTCCTTCGCTAAAGACTGTGCTGGGAAACGAAATGGCACTGGTCCATCGGCATCCCCTTGAAGAAATTGTTGTACTTGTGGATCTGGGTTAGCTCTTAACTCTGCAGGCGTTCCCTCGGCGATAATTTTACCATTGGCCAAAATGTAGACCCAATCAGCGATACTCATTACCTCAGGAACATCATGAGACACCACCACAGAAGTAATGCCCAAAGCTTGATTTAGATTACGAATCAACTCGACCAAAACCCCCATTGTAATAGGGTCTTGACCGACAAATGGCTCATCATACATGATAAGCTCAGGGTCAAGTGCGATAGCGCGTGCCAAAGCAGCTCTCCGTGCCATCCCACCAGATAGCTCGCTTGGCATCAATTGTGCCGCACCACGTAAGCCCACAGCTTCAAGCTTAAGTAATACTAAAGTACGAATCAGTTCTTCGTTTAAATGAGTATGCTCTCGAAGCGGAAAGGCAACATTGTCAAAAACATTGAGATCAGTAAACAATGCGCCAGATTGGAACAGCATGCTCATTTTCTTTCGCTCTTGATACAATCGCTTACGACTTAATGTTGGGATATTTTTACCATCAAACCACACTTCTCCTTGTTCTGGATGAAGTTGCCCTCCAATCAGACGTAATAAGGTCGTTTTGCCTATCCCAGAAGGTCCCATAATCGCGGTAATTTTTCCGCTCGGTACATTCAGGCTAACATCATCAAATATCCGCCTTTTACCGCGGGAAAAAATTAAGTTATTAATGGTTACAAGATCAGAAGAAGACATGGCACACCCTGACTTAGCGCTTCGAATCGGCAATCATAAGCGCATTAAGTAACAATTTAAAGCACTGCTCAATGAATTATGGCTAACATTTTACTAAATAAAATTATCTCTCTTAACATAGCTGATATCGACCATCAATTTTATTGGTGAGCAATTAATTACTTCCCTTTTTTCAGTTAAACCGTCAAAATTAGCTGTTAATTTTATCCGTTTGGCCACTAAATTAAGGATCACCATGTTTGAAGCGATTGCGTTTCTGGTTGTTGGATTAGGCTTTCTAGTTTGGAGTGCTGATAAGCTCGTTTTTGGTGCTGCAGCATTAGCACGAAACATGGGTATTTCTCCCCTTGTTATCGGCATGACCATCTTAGCAATGGGTTCTTCTGCCCCAGAAATGATGGTATCAGCAACCGCTGCGTTAGGTGGCAAAACAGATACTGCGGTTGGCAACGTATTAGGCTCAAACATTGCTAATATTGCATTAATTCTTGGTATTACTGCAATGGTCAAACCCTTGTCGATTAGCTCGGCGATCCTCCGTAGAGAGTTCCCTCTAATGATTGGGGTAACCATTCTGGCTGGGGTATTACTATGGGATAGCCGACTTGGTTTTTATGAAGGTGTCTTACTGTTTGTTCTCTTTACCGCGTTTATAGTCGCTATGCTATGGATTAGCCGAAAAGAACAACAAAGCGGTCAACAGGATCCTTTACTTGAAGAACAAGAATCTGAGATACCAGAGGGTGTTAGCAATCTCAAAGCAGTAATCTGGGTAGTTGTCGGATTGGTTATCTTACCTATTGCCGCAGATACCTTGGTCGATAGTGCTGTCTACATTGCCCAATATTTTGGTATGAGTGATCTTGTGATTGGACTGACTATAATAGCGGTCGGTACGAGCTTACCAGAACTTGCTGCTTCTCTCGCTGGAGTGATGAAAGGCGAGGACGATCTGGCTGTAGGTAATATTATCGGCTCTAACGTTTTTAATATCCTTGCCGTAATGGGCATTCCCGGAGTTTTGAATCCATCCATTCTTAGTCAATATGCTATGGGAAGAGACTTTTGGATCATGCTAGGTGTCTCTTTGCTTTTAGTTGCTATGGCTTTGGGTAAATCACGAAGTATTAATCGTATTGAGGGCGCCATACTTTTCTGTTGCTTTATTACATATCAAGGATACTTAATCCTCAATATGACCGCTTAAACTTTAATTGCTGGGAGTTTGACATGTTTGACTTTCGCTCCGCTGCCCTTGCAGTGTTGAATACAGAGATCGAGGCTCTTGAACAGCTCGAACAATATATAAATGATGATTTTTCAAATATTTGTAAGCTTATTCTCAACAACCATGATGGGAAAGTTGTAGTTATGGGTATTGGAAAATCTGGTCATATTGGAAAAAAAATTGCAGCCACACTTGCTAGTACAGGTACCTCAGCATTTTTTGTTCATCCAGGCGAAGCCGCTCATGGCGATCTCGGCATGATAAAAGCTGGAGATATTCTCCTTGCGATCTCTAACTCTGGTGAATCCTCAGAGATCCTAGCTTTATTTCCAGTACTCAAACGATTAAACATTAAAGTCATAAGTATGACAGGCAAACCTTCTTCGACTATGGCGAAATTGTCTGACTATCACCTACAAGTCACCGTTCCTAGAGAGGCATGTCCTTTAGGTCTGGCTCCAACCGCCAGTACGACAGCCACTCTGGCTATGGGAGATGCGTTGGCGGTTGCTTTGCTTCAAGCACGCGGCTTCACAGCGGAAGACTTTGCTTTATCGCACCCTGGAGGCGCTTTAGGACGAAAGCTATTGCTTAGACTTTCTGATATTATGCATACAGGTGATGATCTTCCCCTAGTCACGCCTGAAACCCTAGTCAGAGACGCATTATTGGTCATTAGCCAAAAAGGCCTTGGGATGACTGCTGTTGTCGACAAGAATCAAAAACTGGTCGGTATTTTTACTGATGGTGACCTGCGCCGTATACTCGACAAGCGTGTTGACATACATAACGCAAAAATCAGCGACGTCATGACCACCCAACCTACAACGGCTAATCCCAACATTCTTGCCGCAGAGGGGCTCAACTTAATGCAGGATAAGTCGATAAATGGTCTTATTTTATGTGATAAAGATAAAGTAGTGGGTGCACTAAACATGCATGATCTATTGAAAGCAGGAGTCATGTAATGTCGACTATGATTCAAACTTTATACAAACCAGTGGAACCAAACACATTTAACATTGCCAAAGACATTAAGTTGTTGATTTGCGACGTGGATGGTGTGTTTTCTGATGGGCTCATATACATGGGTAATAATGGTGAAGAATTAAAGACTTTCCACACCAGAGATGGGTATGGTGTTAAGTCACTGTTGAACGCAGGTATCGAAGTCGCAGTCATCACTGGCCGACAGTCAAACATTGTGGAAAATCGTATGCACGCTCTTGGCATATCGCTGGTCTACCAAGGTCAGGACGACAAACTACAGGCGTACCAAGACATATGTGATAAGTTGAAAATATCACCAAAACATACTGGCTACATTGGCGATGATCTCATCGATTGGCCCGTAATGGAAAAAGTGGCATTAAAAGTGTGCGTAGCAGACGGTCATCCCTTGTTGGTACAGCGAGCAAACTATGTCACTAAAACACTTGGTGGCCATGGTGCCGTCAGAGAAGTCTGTGACCTTATCTTACAGTCTCGTAATGAACTTGAAGTCCATCAAGGTCTGAGTATATGAGCTTATCTCGTATCGGTTACCTTTTGCTGGCATTTGTTATTTCTTGGTCAACATACTATTTGATTGAGAGAAACGAGGGGTACGACATACAGGTTGAACCAAATACTGAGCTACCCATGTTTAGCGGTGAAAACCTAACCAACACCTCATTCAACGAGCAAGGTATTCGCAGCTATGTCATTACCTCTGTTAGACTTGACCACTTCGCCACAAGCGGCGATACCATTTTTGATCACCCAGTCTTAAAGGTTTACAAAGAGGGAACAACACAAGAGTGGGAGGTCACAGCTGAGCAGGGCACCTTGGATAAAGAACATGTCCTGACTCTGCGAACAAATGTACTTGCAAAAAACCTACTGCCCGAATCAGGCTTTGATACTATGTCAACCGAAATACTGAGCATTCAATTGGATAATCGTGACTTTTGGGCTGATAACCAAGTGACTTTGGTCGGACCGCAATTTGAAACAGTAGGCCAAGCGATGAAAGGTAACTTTGCCGAGAATAATGCAACCCTATACAATAACGTACAAAGTAGATATGAAACTGCCACACCTTAGCCTAATTTCTTTTTTACTAATTTCAGGACCAGTCTTAGCCTTGTCGACTGACCTAGAACAACCAGCCTATATCAATTCTGCAACTCAGCAGCTAGATATGCAGAGCAACAAAGCGACCTTTATAGGAGAGGTCACGCTCAAGCAAGGAAGTATCAATATTAATGCGGATAAGGTTATCGTCACCCGCAACCCAAAGGATGGTACAATTCAAGAAATAGAAGGGTATGGCGATCTTGCCACTTTTTCACAGCTCACTGACGATGGAAAAACACTTTACGGTGAAGCAAAAGAGCTCTACTACAAAGTCGTCAGAGACGAATTGATCATGATAGAAAAAGCGATGCTATCTCAGGATGATAGTGAAATACGCAGCAAAAAAATTCGATACAAAATTTCTGATCAGAAGCTTATCGCAGATGGAAATCAAACGGGTGAGCGTGTAAAAACAATCCTTCAGCCACAAACGATTCAAGAATAACTATGGCAAAATTAAAAGCAGAGCACTTAGCAAAGACTTACGGTAACCGACAAGTTGTTAGCGATGTAAGCCTAGAAGTGACTTCAGGGCAAATTGTTGGTCTACTCGGCCCCAATGGGGCTGGTAAAACCACGTCGTTTTACATGATAGTTGGTCTTGTCGCTCGTGATGAGGGATCCATTACCATTGACGGTAAAGATATTAGTATCCTTCCTATGCACAGCCGTTCTCGAATGGGAATTGGCTACTTACCACAAGAAGCTTCTATCTTTCGCAAACTGTCAGTTGAAGATAACATCATGGCAGTTCTGGAAACTCGTGACGAGCTTACACGCGAGCAAAGACAAGACAAACTGGAAGATTTACTTGAGGAGTTTCATATTCAGCACATTCGACACAGTGCGGGTATGGCACTCTCTGGCGGGGAACGTCGACGCGTAGAAATCGCCAGAGCTCTTGCCGCCAATCCTCAGTTCATTTTGTTGGATGAGCCCTTTGCTGGTGTCGATCCTATTTCAGTCATCGATATCAAAAAGATCATTGAACACTTACGTGATCGTGGGTTGGGTGTACTTATAACAGACCATAATGTGCGTGAGACATTGGACGTATGTGAAAAAGCATACATAGTCAGCCAAGGGCACTTGATTGCTGAAGGTACGCCAGATCAAGTGCTTAACAATGAACAAGTAAAACAAGTTTATCTCGGTGAACAATTCCGTCTATGATTAAACTGAAGAACGATAAGATTCTATAGCATCTAAGGCAAATAATACTGAATGAAACCCTCATTACAACTCAAGCTAGGACAACAGTTAGCAATGACCCCACAGTTGCAACAAGCCATTCGCTTGCTGCAACTCTCTACTCTGGATCTCCAGCAAGAGATTCAAGAAGCCTTGGACTCCAACCCTCTGTTAGAAGTAGAAGAGAACTCAGAAGACAATACTAACCTCGAAGAAAAGTCAGCGAGAGAAGAAAAAGAAAGTGGCTCTGAAGTCACAGAACCAGAGGTGAAAGACAGTTCAGAACTTATCGAAACTTCGGAAATAAGTAAAGAACTCGAAATTGATACAACATGGGAAGATGTGTACAGCGCGAATACAGGCAGTACTGGCTTAGCTTTAGATGACGACACTCCCGTATACCAAGGTGAAACCACTCAATCACTGCATGATTACCTTACTTGGCAGTTGGATTTAACCCCATTTAGTGACACGGACAGAACCATAGCTATGGCGATAATTGACGCTGTAGACGACTATGGCTACCTCACAATATCGACCCAAGATATTCTCGAAAGCTTTAACCATGAAGAAATTGAGCTTGATGAAATTGAAGCCGTTCGCAAACGCATTCAACAGTTTGATCCTTTAGGCGTTGCATCAAATAATTTGCAAGATTGCCTACTACTTCAGCTTGCCGCTTTCCCCGAGGATACTCCTTGGCTAAAAGAAGCTCAATTAGTGCTGACTGAGCATATAGATCAGCTAGGCAATCGCGATTATAAGCTGATTATAAGAGATGCGAAGCTAAAAGAGTCCGATCTTAAGGAAGCCTTAAATTTAATCCAACAATTGGACCCAAGACCTGGCAGCCGTATTGCAGCGGAACACGCTGAATATGTCATTCCAGATGTATCTGTATTTAAAGAGCATGGTAAATGGCGGGTAACCATAAACCCTGACTCTATCCCCAGACTGAAAGTCAACCAACACTATGCAGCTTTAGGAAAGGGGAACAGCTCCGATAGCCAATATATTCGCTCCAACCTACAAGAAGCGAAATGGCTGATAAAAAGTCTGGAAAGTAGAAATGAAACTTTGTTAAAAGTTGCGAAATGTATCGTTGAACATCAGCGTGACTTCTTTGAATATGGGGAAGAAGCAATGAAACCCATGGTACTCAACGATGTCGCTCTGGATGTTGATATGCACGAATCGACAATTTCAAGGGTAACGACCCAGAAGTTCATGCACACTCCAAGAGGTATTTTTGAATTAAAATATTTCTTTTCTAGCCATGTAAGTACTGATAATGGTGGAGAGTGTTCATCCACTGCAATCCGAGCTTTGATCAAAAAGTTGGTTGCTGCCGAAAATAGTGCCAAACCACTCAGTGACAGTAAGATTGCAGCTCTACTTGCTGACCAAGGGATTCAAGTCGCTAGACGAACCATAGCGAAATACCGAGAATCTCTAGGCATCGCCCCTTCGAGTCAGCGCAAACGCCTACTTTAAGGCCTTTAACCAAGAAGGAAAGTCTATGCAAATCAATATAAATGGCCACCACATTGAGCTTACAGATTCAATGCAAGACTATGTAAATGAAAAGTTTCAAAAGCTTGAGCGATTTTTTGACCATATAAATAACGTGCATGTGGTTTTAAAAGTTGAAAAACTTCGCCAGATCGCAGAAGCTACCCTTCACGTCAACCAAGGAGAGATTCATGCATCTGCGGATGAAGAAAACATATACGCTGCAATCGACTCTTTGGTTGACAAATTGGTTAGACAATTAAACAAACATAAAGAAAAGCTGAATACACATTAAATATCATGCGATTAAGTGAAATACTCTCATTGGACTGCACCAAAAGTGCAGTCCAATGCACTAGTAAAAAACGAGCTCTAGAGATGATCAGTGAAATCGTCGCGATGCGCACTGGACAAAACCCCACAGAGCTATTTGAATGTATGCTTAGCCGAGAAAAAGTCGGCAGCACTGGCATAGGTAATGGTATTGCCATACCTCATGCTCGTATGCACTCAACAGACCAAGCCATTGCGGTTCTACTACAATGTGAATCTCCTATTGAATTTGATTCAATAGACAATCGACCTGTAGACCTACTATTTGCTCTGCTAGTACCAGATGCCCAATGTAAAGAGCACCTTAAAACCCTTTCAAGCATGGCTGAAAGGCTAAATAACAAGCAAGTCCTAAAACAATTACGTAAAGCTAAATCCGACCAAGAGCTCTACGATATTATGGTTAATCACTAATGAGACTTATCATTGTCAGCGGACAATCTGGAGCGGGGAAAACGGTAGCGCTCCGTGTTCTAGAAGATTTAGGCTATTACTGTGTTGACAACTTACCGATAGATCTACTGGACAAGTTTGTTAAATCCGTCAAATCAAGTAAACAAAATGTGGCGGTTAGTATTGATATTCGTAACTTACCCACAGAACCTAACTTGCTCACTGACGTGCTGACCAAGCTAAAAAAATCTTCTGATGTGAGTTTGCTGTTTCTGGATGCGAAAAAAGATTCGCTACTAAAACGCTATAGCGAAACGCGGCGCATCCACCCATTAACACTCAGCCAAGAAAACACCTCTTTAGAACAAGCAATAGAGAAAGAGCGTAGTATCCTATCCCCACTGAAAGAGCATGCCGACTTAGTGATTGACAGTAGCAATCAATCTCTGCATGAACTGAGTGAGATGGTCAGAATGCGCATCGAAGGCCGTGAACGCAAAGATCTTGTTATGGTATTTCAGTCTTTTGGCTATAAGTATGGTTTGCCTAGTGATGCAGATTATGTGTTTGACGTGCGCTTTTTACCCAACCCCCACTGGGAGCCAGCATTGAGGCCAATGACAGGACTCGACGCACCTATCAAAGCTTTTCTGGAGAGTCATAAAGATGTACTTGATTTAAAAAAACAAATTGAGACCTTTATAGAAAATTGGTTACCTTTACTTGAGAAAAATAATCGTAGCTATTTGACTGTTGCCATCGGTTGCACAGGTGGGCAACATCGCTCAGTTTATCTTGCCCAGCAAATTGGTGAACATTTCGCTCAAATGGGACATCAAGTTCAGATCCGCCACAAAAGTCTAGAAAAAAATCACAAGGAATAACCCATGCCACACAAGAGCAGAACCGTCCTTATCCAAAACCGATTGGGGCTACACGCTCGTGCGGCGGTAAAACTTGTCGAACTTGCTCAATCGTTTGATGTTACCTTAACAATACAAAATCATGAGGGTAAAGAAGTTTGTGCAGATAGTGTAATGGGCTTGCTCATGCTTGAATCCTCGCAAGGTGAACATGTTACGATTATCGCTGAAGGTAACGATGCTCAACCCGCACTTGATGCAATTTGCCACCTGATCGAAGATAAATTCGAAGAGACGGAATAACTTTCTCACCCAAGATAAAAGAAAAATCATTCCCTTTGTATTAACTTATTAAATAAACACTAAAATTAAGTTACTATTCGACGTATTGTAAGCTTATAGAGTCAGGGGGAAGAGATGGCAGAGCAAATTGAATTCGATCAAGCTCACCAAGCCCTCCAAGAAGTTTCAGAAGCTCTAGAAAATGGCCGATTTGTCCATGTCCGGCGACAACTTCAGGACATGGAGCCAGAAGATATTGCCCATCTGTTAGAAGCCTCTCCACGAAAAAGCCGAGATGTACTTTGGCAACTCACCGATCCTGAAGATTACGGTGAAATTCTGGATGAACTTAATGAAGACGTCAAAGACGCTTTAGTCTCAAAGATGGAGCCTGAAGTGCTCGCGGAAGCCACCGAAGGCATGGACACCGATGATGTCGCCTACGTTCTGCGAAGCTTACCTGACGATGTATCACGTGAAGTCCTTTCACAAATGGACATCTCCGACCGTTTAAGGGTCGAAACAGCATTATCCTACCCTGAGGATAGCGCGGGCGGCCTGATGAACACAGATGTGATTACCATTCGTGGTGATGTCGATGTCGATGTTGTTCTTCGCTATCTGCGCATAAAAGGGGAATTACCTGAAGCAACAGATGCGCTTTACGTGATAAATGAAGACAGTCAACTTATTGGTCAGCTGCCGATCACAACCCTGATCACAACACAGCCTGATGTCAAAGTCAGTGACGTTATGGCTGATGCTGACGAAGCAATAGAAGTCACCATGAGTGACTCTGATATTGCTAGCCTTTTTGAACGGCGAAATTGGGTCTCGGCCCCTGTCATTAATGAACATCAGCATCTTGTTGGCCGAATTACTATTGATGATGTCGTAGATGTTATTCGTGAAGATGCTGAACACTCTATGATGAGTATGGCGGGTATGGATGATGATGAAGACACCTTTGCTCCGGTATTTAAATCCGCTCGCAAACGCAGTATTTGGCTAGGTGCGAATGTGCTTGCGGCGCTGGCCGCGGCGTCTGTATCAAATATGTTCGAAGCAACGTTAGAGCAAATGGCAGCGATTGCGGTTCTGATGACTATAGTGCCTTCGATGGGAGGTGTAGCAGGAAATCAAACCGTAGCACTTGTAATAAGAGGACTCGCGCTTGGTCATATCGGTGATGCAAACAAGCGTGAGCTACTGGCCAAAGAAGCGGCCATAGGCCTAGTAAACGGGATCATGTGGGCGCTAATCATAGGTGGTATTGTGGTCGCTTGGAAAGGCAATTGGATGTTGGGGGGAATTATCTCAGCAGCCATGTTAACCAATCTGCTTGTGGCAGGCATCGCTGGCGTTACCATTCCTATCCTACTGAAAAAAATGAAGATTGACCCTGCACTTGCAGGTGGAATGGCACTAACAACCGTCACGGATGTGATTGGTTTATCAGTATTTTTAGGCTTAGCGACATTTATGATTTAGCCAAACCAGAGCGTTCAACAAAGCACATCCCACACTGTGCTTTGTTGACCTCTAGAAAACACTAGTTGATATTAGGGCCTAACCATTTCTCAGCTTCCAAGTTATCCCATCCTTTGCGTTTCGCGTAACTCTCAACTTGGTCTTGCTGAATCTGAGCAATCGCAAAATAACGCGAGTCAGGATGTGAAAAATACCAGCCTGAGACCGAAGCTCCTGGCCACATGGCATAACTTGTGGTTAAAGACATCTCTATTGTCTTTTCAACGTTGAGCAATTCCCACAAGGTTGCTTTCTCTGTATGCTCAGGGCACGCTGGATAGCCAGGTGCTGGTCGAATACCTTGATATTTCTCCCTTATCAGCTCTTCATTAGATAAATTTTCATCTGTAGCATAACCCCAAATTTCTTTGCGTACTCGCTCATGAAGATACTCGGCGAACGCTTCTGCAAGCCTATCCGCCACAGCCTGAATCATAATTGCGTTATAGTCATCTCCATTGGCTTTATATTCGTCCGCCAACTCACGTTCTCCAATTCCCCCAGTCACCGCAAAGGCACCAATCCAATCGGACTTTCCGCAAGTTTTAGGTGCAATATAATCGGATAGACAGTAATTGTAGCCCTTAGGTTTTTCAGTTTGCTGGCGCAAGTTATGTAATGTTTTATAAACTTGAGTACGAGACTCATCGGTATAAACTTCAATATCATCACCAACACTTGCCGCTGGGAAAAGCGCGCACATGCCGCGAGCTTTTAATAGTCCCTCTCTTTCTACTCTATCAAGCAATTCATTGGCATCGGCAAATAATCTTTTAGCTTCTTCTCCAACTTCTTCATGTTCAAAAATTGCCGGATATTTCCCAACCAAAGACCAAGTCATAAAAAATGGAGTCCAGTCAATGTAACGACGAAGAATTGCGGCATCAAAATCATCAAACACATGTATCCCAGGTTTTGCCGGAGCCGGTGGAGTATAGCTATCCCAATCGATGGCGACTTTATTCTCTCGTGCTTGTTCAAGCGTTACTGGCTTGGTGCGCGGCTTCTTACGATTATGTTGATCACGAACTCGCACATAATCTGCATCTAGTTTTTCAATAAAGGCTGGGCGTAACTCGTCAGAAAGTAGGGATGTACATACACCCACAGCGCGAGACGCATTGTTCACATACACAACCGGATGGCGATAATTTTGTTCTATCTTGACTGCGGTGTGAGCTTTAGAAGTTGTCGCTCCGCCTATCAATAAAGGCAAGTGGTAATCAAGACGCTCCATTTCTTTAGCTACATGGACCATTTCATCAAGAGAAGGGGTAATTAAACCGGACAAGCCTATAATATCGACATTTTCTTCTTTGGCGACCTTGAGTATTTTCTCACATGGCACCATTACGCCCAGATCAATAATTTCGTAATTGTTGCATTGTAAAACGACCCCAACGATGTTTTTACCTATATCATGAACATCGCCTTTCACCGTTGCCAACAGTATCTTACCGTTAGAAGATCCGGCTTGTTTTTCGGCATTGATGAAGGGTTCTAAATGTGCGACGGCTTGCTTCATCACTCGAGCAGACTTCACTACTTGGGGAAGAAACATCTTACCCTCACCAAATAAATCACCGACCACATTCATACCGTCCATTAAAGGACCTTCAATCACCTCAAGAGGCTTAGCTGCGTTGATGCGCGCTTCTTCGGTATCCTCAACAATAAACTCGGTAATACCTTTCACCAAGGCATGTTCTAACCGTTTGGCTACGGGCCAAGTTCGCCACTCAAGCGCGCTAGCGTCTTCCTCTTTACCGACCCCTTTTTGTGCGTATTCGGCAGCGATGTCTAGTAATCGTTCGGTTGCGTCATCACGGCGATTAAGAACTACATCTTCTACAGCTTCTCTAAGCTTTTCAGGAACATTATCATAGATTTCTAACTGGCCAGCATTCACTATGCCCATATCCATACCATTACGAAAGCAATGGTAAAGAAACACAGCATGAATGGCTTCACGGACGTAATTGTTGCCCCGAAATGAAAAAGAAACGTTGGACACACCACCGGAAATCATCGCATAAGGAAGATCGCGCTTAATATCCGCAACCGCATCAATGAAATCGACCGCGTAGTTGTTATGTTCTTCGATACCCGTCGCAACGGCAAATATATTAGGATCGAAGATAATATCTTCTGCAGGGAAACCCACTTCATCAACCAAAATTCGGTATGCTTGAGTACAGATTTCCAACTTTCTCTGACGAGTTTCTGCCTGACCAATTTCATCAAACGCCATGACAATAACCGCAGCGCCATAGCGGCGAATAAGTTTTGCTTGTTCAATAAACTTATCTTTGCCTTCCTTCAAGGAAATAGAATTCACAATCCCCTTGCCTTGGATACACTTAAGCCCTGCTTCTATGACCTCCCATTTAGATGAGTCAACCATAATAGGAACTTTGGATATTTCAGGCTCTGAAGCACACAGGTTAAGGAAGCGCACCATGCATGCCTCTGCATCAAGCATACCCTCATCCATGTTTATATCGATAATTTGAGCGCCATTTTCCACTTGCTGACGAGCAACATCGAGCGCCTCATCGTATAACTCTTCTTTTATCAAACGTTTAAAACGAGCTGAACCTGTCACATTAGTTCGTTCACCCACATTAACAAATAAGGTGTTTTTCTCTATGGTCAGCGGTTCTAATCCAGAGAGACGGCACGCTACGGTTAGCTCTGGCAACTGACGAGGAGTGATAGCCTCCACAGCCTCCGCCATGTGGCGTATATGCTCAGGGGTTGTGCCACAGCATCCGCCAATTAAATTGAGAAAACCACTCTGAGCCCATTCCTTAACATGCATTGCCATGTCTTGAGGAGATAGATCATATTCGCCAAAAGCATTCGGTAACCCTGCATTAGGGTGGGCAGAAACAAATGATTCTGCAATACGGGACAATTCCTCGACATAAGGACGAAGTTCATCAGGACCAAGAGCACAATTAAGACCAAATGAAATAGGCTTTACGTGGCGAAGAGAATTATAGAAAGCTTCTGTTGTCTGTCCTGATAGTGTCCTGCCTGATGCATCTGTGATGGTGCCAGAAATCATGACAGGCAATGTCAGCCCTAATTCTTCAAACACACTATCAACTGCGAATGCACAAGCTTTGGCATTTAACGTATCAAAGATGGTTTCGATAAGTATGAGATCAGAGCCGCCTCTTATTAAAGCTTTGGTGGATTCTGAGTAAGCACTAACTAACTCATCAAAACTTACATTACGGTAACCTGGGTCATTAACATCTGGAGAAATAGAGCAAGTACGATTAGTAGGACCAAGTACACCGGCAACATAACGAGGCTTTTGTGGATTCTTTGCTGTCCATTCATCAGCCGCTGCACGGGCTAGTCTTGCAGCTTGGTAGTTAATCTCTTCGCTAAGGCTTTCCATATCGTAGTCAGCCATGGCGATGGTAGTAGCATTGAACGTATTGGTTTCAAGGATATCAGCACCTGCTTGTAGATACTCACAGTGGATAGCCTTAATCAAATCTGGTTGAGTTAATACTAAAAGATCATTGTTACCTTTAAGATCACAGTGCCAATTAGCAAAGCGCTCACCTCGGTAGTCTGCTTCCTCTAGTTTATGCCCCTGAATCATGGTGCCCATACCACCATCAATCAGCAATATACGATGTTTTAACTGAGTTTCTATCTCTTGCCTTATATTACTTCCCACGATACAGCCCCATTACTTTCCTTATTCAGCCATCCTATCACAGTTTGAAAAGGAGTCTAGACGTCTAAACGACTAAATTTCTCACCTAAGAATGACAAAAAACGTTTGCTATTTAATCACGTCGAGAAGAGAATTCTCAGACATAATTTGTCACACTTTGAGATCCCAATGTCGGTTTATTACACTCTCTGTTTTTTATCTGCCGCCGCAATGTTTATTGCCTTTATAAACAGCAAGATAGGAAAGATGCAAACAACCATTGCTATTACGGCAGGCTCAATGGTTCTATCTCTTCTTATTCTAATCGCTGGACAAAACAACTGGTTTCATCTGACCGAAATTGCTTCTGATACAGTATCAAGTATTAATTTTGAAGACTTTCTTCTCAAAGGCATATTGGGCTTTTTATTATTCGCTGGTGGTTTAGGCATTAAATTACCTCACTTAAAAAATCAGAAATGGGAAATTACCGTCCTTGCTTTGGGCGCTACTTTATTCTCAACATTTTTTATTGGATTCGTCTTATACGGCTTTTGCCAGCTACTCGGTGTTCAATTTGACCTTGTATATTGCTTGCTCTTTGGCGCACTGATTTCCCCTACCGACCCTATTGCCGTTCTTGCTATTGTCAAAAAGCTAGATGCTCCTGAGCGTATCTCCACTCAAATTGAGGGAGAATCTTTATTTAACGATGGTTTCGGCTTAGTTATATTTGTTACGCTGTTCACCATAGCATTTGGTAGTGAAGCTCCAACAGTAGGTAGCGTCACTATGCTATTTATCCAAGAAGCCATTGGCGGCATCGTATATGGATTTGCTCTTGGATTACTATTCCATTACCTGATCAGCTCAACCGACGATCACTCAATGGAGTTACTGCTAACGATAGGTGTGCCTACGGCTGGCTATGCATTTGCGGAAGTTCTGCACGTTTCAGGGCCGCTTGCTATGGTTGTATCTGGAATTATGATCGGCAACTGGACTCGATTTATTGGTTTCTCTAAAGAGAGTGAAGACCACCTTGATCACTTCTGGGAACTTGTCGATGAGTTTTTAAACGGCGTGCTGTTTCTTTTGATCGGTATGTCCATGCTACTGTTTGAATTCCATGAAGAAGATTGGATCTTAATGGCATTTTCCGTACCCTTAGTACTGGGCGCGCGTTACCTAAGTGTTTTCCTTGCGTATATCGGCTTTAAACGGCATAGAAAGTACAACCCATGGTCAGTCAAGATCCTGACTTGGGGCGGTTTAAGGGGCGGTTTAGCCCTAGCTATGGCCCTTTCTATTCCCTCAGGGATTTGGGTTATTCAAGACAAGCTTATCGACGTGAAAGAAATTATTCTCGTTATGACCTACTCAGTTGTGGTTTTTTCCATCTTAGTTCAGGGTTCAACGATTACTCCTATGATAGAAAAAGCCAAGCTTGCTGAAAAAAAGATGGAATCAGATAATAATTAATCATCATATCCAACTCTTAACATAAAGGCTCTATCAGAGCCTTTATGCTTTCCCAGAAACCTTAACACTAGTACGAAATATCTAAACTTCTAATCATAGAGAAGCAACATCGTCGTATCCTACAAATTCCTATAGCTCAAATATCAAAGCCATCGATTAAGTTAAGGAACCGTGTCTAATGGAAAGCAATAAAATAGGAGTGTTGGATAAAAGAAAACCCCAGCATTGCTGCTGGGGTTTAAGAAGAAGTGGCGGAGCGGACGGGACTCGAACCCGCGACCCCCGGCGTGACAGGCCGGTATTCTAACCAAC